>DHGB01000028.1 GCA_002402535.1 Candidatus Shapirobacteria bacterium UBA4809 | reverse complement strand
ACCCCAAAGGCAATTAGGCTTCGAAAAAGATATTTAACTAAAGTTGATCGAGTAAGGTCTGAGAGAAAGGGACATTAATTTCAACCGGCTTGGGGATAAACTGCTTTATATAATCAGTAAACATTTGATTAAAATTGATTTTTGATAAAAAATAAAAACTAATAGCCAGAATGATTAGAGTCCCGAAAGTATAACCAAGGGAACGGAAAATACCGGCTAAAAATTCCCGACCATAAAATCTTTTGTGATTAGTTAACTGGTCAAGACGAAGATTGATTTTTTGAAGCTCTTGAAGTATTTCGGGTTCACTGGTCATGTTTTTTTATTTTAGCAGCTATTTTATTTAATTCCTCATCTTCTGCCCTGGGACCATTGTGAGAGGAAATATAACCTTCATATTTATCAAAAAAATTATTTATATGCGAATTATGTTGCTGCCATTTATCAGATTTAGTTCCATGCATAGGGAATAATTTTAGATGAAGATGGTCGACTCCAAAACCTTCGGCAATAAGACCGGTACGACCAACATCCTCAAAGCCAGCGTCAATAAGCTTAGCGACTTTTTTAGCGGCCACAATGAAATCAGACAGTGTTTGATCATCGTTGTCAGCAAAATAACTGGGTAAGTGTTTTTTAGTCGCTAATACTGTAAAACCTGGAGTATTAGGAAAAATACTTAGGAAAGCAATATGTTTGTCGTCTTCCCAGATTTTGTGAACTGGACTAGATCCATTTATTATTTTACAAAAAATGCAGTCTTCCATAAATTTATTATATATTACCGAGCTCGGGATGGAGACGGGAAATGGTGCGCAGAATTAGTCTTTTGGCTTTTGAAAGAGACATGGGAAGAGAAGCACCGGCAGCCGCCTTGTGACCACCACCATAGCCGGTAGCGGTGGCTATTTCACTAACGTCAAAAATAGCCGGATCACGAGTCCGAAAACTGACCCTAACCATATCTTTACCCGCCTCAATCATGGAAATACCAATTTCCCAACCGACTACCGACTTTAAAGTATTGGATATTTCGGCATTAACACTGTCATCGGGATTGATATTATTTTTTTTGAGTAAGCTCAGAGGGAGAGCAGAAATGGCAATGCGACCGTTAAAATGTGTTTCGATATGGCTAAGATGTAAACCTAAAAGCTTGGGACGATCGGGCCGGTCATTGTTTTCTAAATTGAAAAGTGTCTCGGTAAAATTAGGCGCAATTTTGGTGAGCTGCGCACAAATCGAAAAAGTTTCGGCAGTGGTCGAGGAATATTTAAAACCACCAGTATCACCGAAAATACCAGTGAAAAGACAAAGTGCTATTTCTTTAGAAATTTTAATCTTTAAGGCTTTAAATAATTTATAAACAATTTGGCAGGTGGCAGGAGAGTCGGCTTCAATTAAATTAAGATCCCCAAAACCCTGATTACTGGCATGGTGGTCAATGACAATAGTTTTTAGGTGCGCCGGAAAAACCACTTCTTCGAGTTTAGAGATTTGTCTTTTTTCTGAGGAGTCTAAAATAATAAACAAATCAAAATCGGCGATATTTAAATCAAAAAAATTTTGAGGAGTAATTTGGTCTGCTCCGGGGAGAGTGGCCAGACCGGGGGATAGATTGGAATCGCCGGAAATTAAAGTTACTTTTTTATTAATGCTGGTTAAATAATGATAAAAAGCCAGAGCGGAGCCGGCTGAATCAGCATCAGATCCAGGGTGAAGATGGAGAAGAATATGATGAGAATCACTGATAGCTGATTTGATTTGAGAATATATTTTTTTCATTTTTCTGAAATATAGGGAATACTAATAATAGTAATATTGTCGACACCACCAAGAGAATTTGTTTGATTAATCAAAGCTCTGACAAAATTGGTTTCATCGGGATAAGTTTGTTTTATTTTAAATATTTGCGATGGTGTAAACTTGCCTTTGTCAATATATCTGGTAAAACCGTCGGTGGCCAATAAAAGAGTTTGACCCTCCCTTAGGATAACAGAACTTAGATTGGCCTGTCGAAAAAAAGAATTACCCGCATCAGGCCCCATTGCCTGAGTAACTTCACCTAAAGAATTTTCATCACGTGTTGTTATCTCACGGAGAGTACCAAATTTTGGATCTAAAATTATGGCTGAAGAATCACCAACTGAGAAAATATCATAATAATTTTTATTCTCATTTAATTGCTGAGCTAAAACGAGAGTACTACCTCCAGATTCAATTTGGCTATTAATTTTATGTAATTCAGTTTGGTCAATATATTGACCATTTGAAGCGTAGTCAAAAATCAAAGAAGTGAGTGAGTGGGAAGCAACTTCACCGTTTGGCTGGCCACCAACTCCGTCAGCCACTGCATAAACACTATGTAATTTAATTTGGTCATAAATATCATTGCGATCAAAAATTAAAATAGCATCTTCATTCTTTTCTCGACGCATGCCAATATTTGTTTCTCCATAAGGTCGAGAAGATACAGATTTAATAACTTCTTTGGGATGAAAATTAAATAATTTATCGAAAACCATTTCTTTATTATCCCACAACTTATCCCAGCTCAGGGTAATGACATTTTTTCCATTTTTTGCCAGAGCCGCACCAGCAAGGATCGTTACGACCTAAAGTTTTGCCAGTATTTACGACTGGTTCGCGAGTGGGAAGAGATTGCTTCGCTTCGCTCGCAATGACGTCAGAATCGTCAACGGCGCCATCTATCGGCTGATTGGGGTCAATCATTTTACCCCTAGCTTCGGTCGCTTTTACCTGAGTGGCCATTGGAGCCGCCACTGGCTCAAGACGAAAAAGCATTCGTGACAAATTTGATTCAAAGCGACGCATTAAGGCTTGAAACATCTCAAAACCTTCTTTACGGTATTCAACCAGAGGGTCTTTTTGAGCATAACCGCGCAGACGTACCCCGTCACGTAAATCATCGAGGGCGGTCAAATGGTCAACCCAAAGAGGATCAAGTGTATTGATGACCGCATAAGCCAAAATATTGTTGGCTAGATCTTTACCAAAATAATCGACTCGTTGCTGCCACTGTTTGAGGAGAAGTGAGTTTAATAATTCGGATGGATTATCCGACTTATCAATGTCTTTGATTAGCTTAATTCGATCAGCACTAGAAATAGGTAAAATTTCGGAAAATTCCAAAGATAATTTTTGAGCATCAACTTTTCCTGATTCAAAATTTTGATTGGCGGTAATAATGTGATTTATTTCAGAATTAATATATTTAAAAATATTGTCGTGGTTTTTATCGGGATTGTTTTTGGCATCGGAGAG
>DHGB01000033.1 GCA_002402535.1 Candidatus Shapirobacteria bacterium UBA4809 | reverse complement strand
CGGCCTCGCTGGCTGAATTTACGCAGTGGAGGAGACGGGAATTAGTGGGAATAACCGTATAGGGAAAAAGAGCTTGCTCGGAAATAATTTCTTTGTTTTTATAAATAGTTAGTTTGCCATTGATATGGCTGTAATGCTGGCCCTCATTGGTGATTTCACCGCTAATTGTTAAGGGGATAAAAATATCCTTAACTATTGGGCTAATATTTAATTTTGAAACATGGAAATTAGAAAGAGAACTGGACTGCTGGCCGGTAGTGATCAGGAGATGAGAGCCGATTTTGGCTAAATTTTGATGGCCATTTTGAACTTGAGTAAAAGGTTTTTGACTGATGAAAAAGGTTAAATAATAATCTTTTTTTTCAACTGAGGGGTTAATTATTTTTAAAACAAGTTGTTTTTTTTGACCGGCCCTGAGGATAAAATCTTCGCCTAGCTTGAGGTCGGTATTGGAGAGAGAAAAAATTAGAGGCGAGTCAATACTATCGGTATAAACGACACCACCTTGATTATCTGAAGGGAGCCAGGCAGAGACGGAGGAAGAAAGAAGGAGAGTGTCGGTGGAATTATTAGTAAGGTTGTAGGCTTGAGTAAAAACAGCATTAGGTTTAAGATTAATTTCAATTTGAGCTGGATCTAAACTTAAATTAAATGCGGCCATATTTTAATATCTTGGAACTAAGGTATAAGTGATGTAATTTTCGTAGTTGCCGGCAGCTTGAAAAGGGGAAACCAGAACTCGGTAAGTGACAATGGTCTGACGGTCCTTAACGGGTGAATTTTCAGAAGCAATAATGGTTGAGTCTTGATTGAGAGAAAAATCGGCAAAGGGGCGAAAATAAGTGGAATCGGGAAAATAAGCAGTCGCCCCGATACCGGTGACATTATAACCAAAACCGTATTTGTCGGAACTAATCCAAGGAGCGGAGAAGGTGGAAGTACAGTTACCTGAGTCACAGCTAGTGTTAGGAATAAAGTTACTGGAGTTAATCCAGAGGGGATGATTTTCCTGCGCCATTATCTGATAACCGTGGCCGGAAGGGGTGGTGACGGTTAATATATTGGTATCCGTAACGCCAATGCCCGGGACAAGAGTACCAAAATCAATGTTGAGTTTGTCAATAGAAAAAGAGAGCTGTGTGAAGGTGTCATAAATATATTGGAAACCGGCTTTGATTCTGAGATTATCTCCTTCGGAAAGACCGGGCGCGTTTTGACCAACGGTGTCGGTGAGCCGGTAATTAACAGAAGTTTTTCGACCGGAAGTTATATTGAAATTTCCCCAATCAATAATGTAGGAATCAGAGGTAAAGTGTTGGGAGTGGATTAGATGAGTAGAGGAGAAGAATAATAGTAGAACCAGAATAGTAACAGATTTAAATTTCATCGGAGTTTTGGTCGATAGAGCGACCAAGTTTAGCTGAATTTTTGAGCAGATCTTTGGCAATTTTGTCGATTTTGGGATTGTCGGAAAGGGAAATAATTTCCCGAAGTGAAGACTTTAGGTGAAGAGAAATCCAGAGAAGAAAATCAGTTTCATCCTGAGTTAGAACCGATTCGGTTTTTTGTGAAGTTTCCTGCTGGTGAGAGATAAAATAGGTTAAGGGAGTAATGAGGAGGAGAGAAAAAAGCTGGATAAAAGAAATGGTTGAACTGAGACTAGTACTATAAAAAATGATGGTGATTAGGGAGTAGATAAGGCTGAGAGCTGGCTGACTTTGAAAAGAGAGAGAGAAAAGAAGAAAATAAATTAGAAAAAAGAGAAAGGAGCTAACTCCACCGGTAGAAAGAACAATTAAATTAATAATAAAAATAACGAGAGGGATAAAAAAACGCTGGGCAAAAATCAGAAACAGAACAATGATCAAGGAGGTAAGGGCAATAATTTGGGGTAAAAAAGGAGTCAGGCTTTCTGACTGATGAATCAAAAAAGCGAGCAACAGAGGCAGGAAGAAGGAAAGAATTTTTGAGGCAGTTGACATTGATTAAATTATACATGTTATATTTTTGATGTGAACTTTGACTATGTAAAAAAAATTACATTTAAGGATTTAATGATTGTTTTAGGTTTAGCTTTGATGGTGACAGGCCTGGGAATAAAAATGAAGGAAACGGAAGATAGTACCAAGGAAACTAGATTCGAGAAAGTAGAAAAAAGAGAAAAAGCACTGGAGGTGGTAGTGGATATTAATTTGGCCTCGACGACAGAGCTGGAAGTACTGCCGGCCATTGGTCCGGTGACGGCGCAAAAGATTATTGATTATCGTAATAGGCGGGGAGCTTTTAAGAGTAAGGAGGAAATAATGGAAGTGTCAGGAATTGGGGTCAAAACTTATGAAAAAATTAAAGATAAAATTAAAATTTAAAGAGATAGTTTGTCTTTTGATAATCTGGTTTTTGATATATAAGTTTATAAAAAGGTCGGATTTGATAGGGGTAATTCAAAGGGCTTTGCCTTCGGGCGAGGCAGGACTGCTTGCCGGTATGGTCTGGGGAGAAAAGGGACTGATTTCCCGAGATTTATATAACCTCTTAAAGAATACGGGCCTCGTCCATATCGTCGTGGTTAGCGGGGCCAATTTAATGATAATCGGTCGGAGAATTATTGAAAGTTTAGCCAAACTAATCGGGAGAAAAATGGCAATTATCGGGGGTGGGGGAATAGTACTGCTTTATGTTAATTTGGTGGGGTGGCAGATACCGGTAGTTAGAGCGGTGTTGTTTTTGGCGATTTATTATTGGGCCCAATTTTTGGGGCGGCAATTTAAGGTTAGTCGAGCTTTGTTTTTGGTGATTTTAGTAATGTTTTTGGCGGATTTTAAAATATTTACAGAAATTAGTTTTTGGTTGTCAGTGACAGCTTTTTTAGGAGTCCTTTTGAGTCAAGAAGAAGGGGTATTAAAAAGTACTATTTGGGTGAGTTTATTTATTTTGCCGATACTTTCAATATTTTTTGGTACAGTTTCTGTGTTGACACCAATTATTAATTTAGGAGTGTTGTTTTTGGTAGAAATTATAACCATAATTGGATTTTTAGGGTCTGTAATGGGTTTAGTCTGGAATGGTTTTGGGAAAATAATTTTGAGTGCCAGCTATCCAATGCTGAGATATTTAATAGAGGTGGTGGAGGTGGTAGGAAAATGGGAGTGGGGAGTGGTAAATTTTCAATTTAACTGGTGGATGCTCTGGGGCTGGTATTTAGTAATTGGGGGATACTGGTATGAAAAAAAGAAAATCTAAAATAGTAATTTTGGGGATATTT
>DHGB01000053.1:1686-11447 GCA_002402535.1 Candidatus Shapirobacteria bacterium UBA4809 | reverse complement strand
CCCCGAAGTCGGTCTTTGTGGGAGCGTGGAGGCCACCGACAAACTCAAGAGTCTCATTGATGGTAAAAAAGTCAGGCTAGAAGGAGATCTAAACGATCACTTTGGCCGCTTTTTAGCCCTAGTTTATGTTGACGATCAGTTGGTAAATAAAGAAATGATTCTCTCCGGCTGGGCCCGCTTCACCTCCACTGCCTCCTCCCAGTCCGAAAATCTAAAAGCTGCTTTTCAACAAGTCAAAACCGAAAAAGTCGGCGTTTTTAGTGATCAGTGCCTTCAAGTCACCAATCCCCAAAATCCAAAATGTAATATCAAGGGCAATGCCCGTGAAGGCAAAAAAACCTATTTCTTCCCCGGCTGTGGCAATTACAGCAATGTCTCCCTCGAGCTGGATCAAGGTGACCAGTGGTTTTGTTCCGAATCCGATGCCCTCTTAGCCGGCTTCACCAAAAGCGCCAACTGCTACGACAAGGTGTATTAACAATAATTTCTATAAGAATTTCTCTTCAACTCCCAGTTTTCCCTCCCGAGGGCGGTATAATGAAATATAAATGCAAATAAAAATTTTGGATAGAATAAAACCAATAGATTTATTAAATAATTGGGTTGATAATTTATCAAAATAATTTAGAAAAACTTTATGACACAAAATACATTAGATAAAAAAGAAGCCATAAGATCAATCGTTTATGCATCCGTTGAATCGTTTGCTGTCGGATTTCAAGGAAGACATGAAGGAGAATTAGAAGATCCAGGGGGTACACTGAATATGAAAATTCACAATGTTTTTATCGCTGTTCTTGGACCAGAAATTCAATATTACACTGCATTAGTACGTTCTCTTGATAGCTCTTTGGGAAATATGCTAGAAAAAATGGCCATAAACATCGCTAAATTATCTTATGAAGTTAGACAAAATGTTGAAGGGCCTTTAAGTTTAAAACAAACTCAGGATATGGCTGAATTATTAGAGAAATATAAACGAAGAGAAATAACACCACCTTCTGTGGACGATTATCAATTTTTGCGAGTCAAACCTGAAGAACAATCGCTCGTTACAAAAAGACATGATAGTGATTATTACTTGATTGATAAAGATACGGGTGATAATTATTTAATTGAATTGAAAATTGGAGGTGATTTGGATAATAAAAAAGCTCGATCAGAAAAAGAGGCATTGTTAGAGCAATTCACGATTTTATCAAATACCTTACCAAGAGAAACGAATATTAAGGTATTTTTTGCAACCGCCTATAATCGATTTGGTGAAGGCAAACCCTGGAAACAGGAAAGAGTTAGGCAATATTTTTCCGATGATGAACTTTTGATAGGAAAAGATTTCTGGGATTTTGTCTGTAAATCAGGTGAGGGATACGATATTGTTCTTGAATTTTACAAAGAAAAGGCTGGACTTATTAAAAGCTCATTAGATTCAATTAAAATGACTTATTTAGGATAAATATGCAACCACTCATTAAATGGCCAGGCGGAAAATCTAAAGAATATGAGCAAATAAAAAATCTCATACCAAAACACACCCGTTATATAGAGCCATTTTTTGGTGGTGGTGCAATATTTTTTAAACTTCAACCTCAAAAAGCGATAATCAATGACATTTGCGAAGAGTTAATAGAATTTTATCGTTTTGTTAAAGGCGAAAAAAATAAAACTGAATTTAAGAGTTGTTTGTATGATTATGTTGATAATTGGGAAAAAATCCCAAAGTATATAAACATATTCGAAAATGAAATCGTTAAGCTCTATGATGACCATAAGAATAACAAAATAGCTGAGAAAGAAGTAAGAGAAATAATAACTGAAAAATTAAAGGCCAAAGAAGATCAGTTTAATGGCTTGTTCTTAGAAAAATTTGCCCTCGATCCGAATAATTTGCTTCAAGAAATAATAAAGAATTTAATTTCTAAAATAAGCAGGACAAAAAAGGTTGAAAAGGAACGAGGGGCATTACCTGACGGAGATTTACATAAAAATATCGAAACTGCTTTTAGAAGTGGATTTTATATGCACTTTAGAGATGTGATGAATAAAAATGGTTCAAAATATAAAACTTCTTTAGCTAAAAAAATTGCTAATTACTATTTTATTAGAGAATTTTGTTATGCCTCGATGTTTAGATTTAACGCTAAAGGTGATTTCAATATTCCTTATGGAGGAATTGCATATAACAATAAAGACTTTAGAAGTAAGGTGAATTATATATTCAGTGATGAGGTGGAGAAAGCATTTAAAAATGCAGAAATTTTGAACACTGATTTTGAAAAAATTTTAACTCGAAAAGATTTGAACAAAAATGATTTTATCTTTTTAGACCCACCGTATGATACGGATTTCAACGATTATGAAAAAAAGAGTTTTGATAAAAAAGATCAAGAAAGATTGGCAAAATGTCTTTATACAAACAAAGCTCATTTTATATTAATAATCAAAAAGACTCCTTTTATATATGATATATATAAAAACAAAAAAGGTATTAAAGTAGATAGTTTTGAAAAAACTTATCTCTATAATGTTAAGGGTAGAAACGACAGAAATGCCGAACACCTTGTCATTTATAATTTTTGATGTCGTATGCAAAAATTTATTAACACAATTTTACACGGTGATTGCATAGAGGAAATGAAGAAATTTCCTAGCAATTCAGTTGATTTAATTTTTGCTGATCCCCCTTACTACTTACAACTTCCAAAAGGAAAAAGATTAAAAAGAGCTGATGGTTCAGAGGTTATACCTGTTGATAGTGACTGGGATCAATTTGAAGGCTATGACGATTATGACAATTTTACTCAAAATTGGATAAAAGAGTGTCAAAGAATATTAAAACCGACAGGTACATTTTGGGTCATTGGAATGTATCACAATATTTTTCGAGTTGGGACAATAATGCAAAATTTAGGATTTTGGTTTTTGAATGATGTGATATGGGTAAAAACCGACGCATTGCCGAATTTGAATGGTCGTCGTTTTACAAATAATCACGAAACAATAATTTGGTCGGTGAAAAATAAGGATTGCAAAAAATATACTTTCAATTATGAATTTTTAAAGAAAATAAATGGAGGTATTCAAATGAAAGATACTGATTGGGTATTCGGACTTTGCAAAGGGAAAGAAAGGTTGAAAGATAAAAACGGCATAAAAGCACACCCAACACAAAAGCCATTAAAACTTATCCAACAAATTTTACTAACAGCGAGCAATAAAGGCGATTTAGTTTTTGATCCGTTTATGGGTAGTGGAACAACTGCCGTTGTTGCGAAAGCTCTTGGTAGAAACTGGATAGGAATTGAAAAAGAAAAAAATTATATCGATCTGGCAAATAATAGAATAAAAAATTATGAAAATCCAAAAAATACAAAGCATTGAAAGTTAAAATTTAAATAAAAGATGACTATCTACCAAATCCAAAATCAAAAGATTTCATCTATAAAGGAGAAAGAATTTTCTAAGGAAAAAGAAATGCACGATCTGATTGAAGCGAATTTAGATGAACTGTTTGGGCTTCAATTAATTGATGGCGAATTTCAAATTGAAGGTTATTTTCTTGATTCTCTAGCTTATGATCCGGAAACTAATTCTTTTGTGATTCTAGAATACAAAAAGAATAGTAATTTTAGTGTCGTGGATCAGGGATTACATTATCTGTCATTAATGCTGAATAATAAGGCAAATTTTGTCTTGGCTTATATTACAAAAACAGGTAAAAAAGCTACCGTTACTGACTTTGACTGGTCTCAAGTGCGCGTTATTTTCGTTGCTAAATCATTTACCCAGTACCAGCACGGAGCGACAAATTTCAGAGATTTTCCGATCGAATTATGGGAATTTAATCGATATGAAGATGGACTGTTGGATGTCCGACAAATTTAATCTAGTAAAAAAGCAGAATCTATTACCAAGGTTGTGAAAAACAATTCTGCCTCCGAGGTTATAAGCCAGGTAAAAACATATACCGTCGAAGAACATTTTAAAAAAGGATGGGATAACAGTAAGGAACTTTATGAAGATTTAAGAATTAAACTACTTTCTCTGGATAGTAACTTAATTGAGGATCCAAAGAATTTTTTATTGGGTTTAAACTAGAAAGATTAAATGTTATTGCGATACATGTTCACAAGTCGGGGTTAGATATGATTTTGATGAGAGTACAACCTTTTGACTTAAAAGATCCGGAGAAAAAAGTAAAATATGTTAAAGACAGTTATAAGCACTATAGCGTACACCAAAGTTCATTTATGGTAGAAAGAGAAGAGGATATTGACTATGCCGTATTTTTGGCTAAACAAGTACACGAAAAATTTTTAAAAACTCATTAAGATGAAGTTGTCGAGATCGAAAATTGATTTATTCTTAAATTATCTGGAGTATTTTTATTTGGACGTGAAATTAAAGGTTAAAAGACCGCCGGGATTTCTGTTTAATAATTAAGTGCTTGACACTAATAAGATCAAGTGTTGTAATAATTGTACAACACTTATGAACAATAGACAAAATCAAACCAATCAAAACTTTGGCATTTTTTTTAGAAATCGTAGGGTATCCCTAGGATTTACTTTAAGATCATTCTGTGAAAGATTTGGATATGATCCTGGAAATATCAGTCGACTGGAAAGAAATATATTAACTCCGAGTATCGATGAAAGTATTTTAAAAGGATATGCAAAAGCGCTTCAAATAATCGAAGGTTCTCTGGAATGGGTTACTTTTTTTGACTTAGCTCATCTAGCCAAAGGAACAATCCCTGTTGATATCAGAAATAATCAACAGATGATGTCAGTTCTCCCTGCATTTTATAGAACAATGCGCGGTGAAAAATTAAACAAAGAGAAAGTTAAAGAATTGATAGCTTTACTAAACGACGGGGAAAAGGGAACAAATTAACATGGATGGAGTGACTCTTTCAATGGTGGAGGTACGGCGTGCGGCTGACAAATTCTTAAATCAATATAATTCTAATAATCAGTTACCGGTGGCTATTGAGGAAATTGCTGAACTAAAACTAAAAATCTTTTTATGTGTGATTCCAGGGATAAAAAACCTAATCGGAATTGACGGTTTTATCACCTCAGATTTTTCTCAAATAACGATTGACGAACATTGTTACATAAAATATCCCGAGAGAACACGATTTACTATAGCTCACGAAATCGGTCACAAAATTCTTCATCAAAATTGGTACCAAAAAAATGGTCCGACCGATTTTAATAAATATCACGACTTCTTCTCGAAAATTAACGATAAAGACCACCGTTATATGGAAATTCAGGCACAAACTTTTGCTGGTTTAATATTGGTCCCCACTAAATCACTAAACGCAGAATTAATCAAAAGACTTGGAAAAATACCGAATAATGAAGATGTAGAGCTACTCCAATCAACAATTTTTGATTTAATAACTCTTTTCAAGGTTTCAGGGGATGTTCTTTACAGAAGAATGGTAAAAGAAGGCATAATAAAAAAAATATTATAATAATTAATATGAATAAATCTATGCGATTATCACGAAGCAAAATTGATTTATACCTAAATTGTCCGAAATGTTTTTATTTGGACGTGAAATTAAAGGTAAAAAGACCGCCGGGGTATCCGTTTACGATTAATTCGGAAATTGATCGGCTACTCAAAAACGAATTTGATATTCACCGGGCCGGGCACACTCCCCACCCCTTAATGAAAGCCTATGGCATTGACGCCATCCCCTTTTCGCATCCAAAAATGGATGAATGGCGGGATTCACTACGTCGGGGAATCACCTACCCTTTTCCCGGCACTGATTTAATTATCACCGGTGGAGTTGACGATCTGTGGGTTAATCCGAGGGGTGAACTAATTATCGTCGATTATAAAGCGACGGCCAAAAATAGTGAAGTAAATCTCGATGCCGATTGGCAAATTGGCTATAAACGACAAATGGAAATTTATCAGTGGTTATTTAGAAAAAATGATTTTAAAGTGGCCGAGACGGGTTATTTTGTGTACTGCAATGGGCGAACGGCGCAGGAATCTTTTGATGGTAAATTGGAATTTGATATTAAATTAATCCCATACACCGGCAATCCTGATTGGGTGGAGGGAACGATAAATGAGATCTGGAAATGTTTAAATGAGGACACGATACCCGAGGCGAATACTGAGTGTGAATATTGTCGATATCGGGAAGAGGCAAAAAAGTTTGATTAATGTAATATTTAAAACAAATAGTGTTAGACTAAGTCATGATTTCTAGTGTTGATAAAAAACATTATATTTTTATTGATGAATCAGGAACCTCCGATGTAAAATCGTATCAAACTCAACCATATTTTACTCTCATTGGTTTAGTAATTGGCGAAAATAATCGGGAAAAATTAAAAATTGATTTTGAAGATTTAAAACTTAAACATTTTGGTTCAAAAAAGTATGTTATTCATGGGACTGAAATTCGAAGATTTTTAAAAACAGATAAAAAAATTAAAAATTTTTCGATAGATTTGAATAAATTTCTTAAAAAACACAATTTTTTTATATTGAGCACCATCGTTAACAAAGAAAAAGCCTTTAGACTTGGTTGGGCCAAAATAACGGTTTTAAACAGATCATATCGTCTATTATTTTCAAATTTATTAAAATTTTTGGTTGCTAAAAATCTTAAAGGTCAAGTTGTTAGTGAAGCCAGCAATTCTGAACAGGATATTATTATTTATCAAAATTTTTTTCATTATTTAGTCAATGGGATTAGTAACTTATGCATTTCCCCTCAAGATTCTAAAAAACACTTAACTTCAATTAGCTTCGTCACAAAACTAAACAATGATTCAGAAGAACAAATATCTGATCTATATGGTATCTGCCCAAAAATTAAAGAAGAACTAAAAAATAAAATAAAAACAATTGAACAATTAAATCCAATCCAAAAAGTATTAATTAATAGTTTTGAAAATAAATTATTTGTAGGGAGAGCTACAAAAAAAGATAAAGCAAAACTTTATAAAGCAATAAATCCCCTGGTTGAGATGCCTTAAAAACTATAAAAACCGGCTAGCGGACGTTGGTCACACTTACCGGTTTTCTTAAAATCATTATCTCATCCTTGGTAAATATTGTAAATACTGGGAAGAGGCCAAAAAATATAACTAGTTAACTTCCTTGCCCGTCGTAGCTTTAGCGAAGTCGGGGGGTTATTATTATTTGTATAGTATGAAACTAAACAAAAAAACAGTCGCCATTTTTGGAAATAATCAAATCCGCCGCCTATGGGACGCAGATAAGGAACTTTGGTATTTTTCGATAATCGATGTTATTAAAACACTAACCAACAGCTCGATTCCTAAAAGATATTGGTCAGATTTAAAAAATAGTCTGAAAAATGAGGGGAGTGAAGTGTACGAAAAAATCGTACGGTTGAAGATAGTGGCTGAAGATGGGAAAAAACGAGACACTGACATGGCGGATACAGAAACATTATTACGTTTGATACAGTCAATTCCCTCACCAAACGCCGAACCATTTAAATTGTGGCTGGCCAGAGTCGGCTATGAAAGACTCGAGGAAACAGCTGATCCAGAAATTGCGATTAATCGAGCCCTAAAAACCTACTATCAAAAAGGTTACAGTCGGCAGTGGATAAATCTCCGTCTTAAAAGTATTGAAATTAGAAAAGATCTAACCGATGAATGGGAAAATAGAGGTGTCAATGATGGTTTCGAATTTGCTATTTTGACCAATGAAATAACCAAGGCCTGGACAGGGATGACGACCAAAGAATATAAAAGTTTAAAAAATCTTAAAAAAGAAAATTTGCGTGACAATATGACCAACATGGAACTGGTGCTAAACATGCTCGCTGAAACAGCTACCACTGAAATATCAAAAACAAAAAAGCCGGAAACTTTTGGCCAAAATAAGGTAGTGGCCAGAGAAGGTGGTAGTGTCGCCGGCCATGCTCGTCAGGAAATTGAGAGTAAAACTGGGAAAAAAGTAATCACTGGAAAAAATTATTTGGAATCTAGAATAACAAAAAAATTAAAAGGATAATTTGATTGATTTTAATTATGGCGAATTTGCCACAATTAAAATCAATCTTTTTTGAAAGAAAACCCCCACTCCAATTGTATATATACTGTATATAAACCATGATAGACCGGGAATGCCAAAAATTAGATGATAAGCAGCTCGTCGCCCTCTCCCTTGAGGACAGTCAATATTTTTATTGTCTGATGAAACGCTATGAAGACAAACTCTCTGCCTACGTCCATCGTTTTCTCTTCCTCTCACCTGATGATGTTGATGATATTGTGGAGAATTCCTTTATCAAAGCTTACGAGCATCTAAACGACTGTGATTGTGATTTAAAATTCAGTACCTGGCTGTATCGCATCGTCCACAACGAAGCTATTAATTTTTTTAAAAAAAGTCGGGCCTCCTTTCAGGTTTCCCTGCCTGAAGATAATGAAAATTTTGTCAATTGGCTGGTAGCTGATACCGATATTGAAAAAGAAACCATCGCCCTCCATCAGGGCCAAGAAATAAAAAAGATTTTGAATCAATTAAAGCCGGAGTACAAAGATGTTTTGGTTCTAAAATTTTTTGAAGACAAGGATTATCAGGAAATTAGCGACATTTTACAAAAGCCCATGGGTACCGTCGCTACTCTCATCTCTCGCGCCAAAATACAATTTAAAAAAATATATGAAAAAAAATAAAAAATCTCTGAGTGATCAGGTTCTCCAAAATATTCAAAAACGCCATCTTCGTCCCATTCCCAGGTGGGAATTTTTGGTTAAAAACTATTTACTCTGGCTTCTATATCTTCTTTCTATCTTTATCGGTGGCCTGGCCTTTTCGACTCTAATTTACATGTTCAAAAGCAATGACTGGGATCTCTATTATTTCCCCTATTTTTGGCTTCTTTCTCTCCTTCTTTTTATTGCCTTTGCCTATTTTATTTTTTCCAAAACTAAAAAAGCTTACCGTTTGGAATTACCAAAAATTATTCTCTTTGCCCTTTTTCTGTCCCTAGCCCTTGGCTCCCTACTTTCTCTTTTTAATCTTGGTCAAAAATTTGATTCTCTGCTGGCAAAGGATTTACCTCTCTATCGTCGGGTGGCACCAATGAAAACTCAGGTTTGGACTAATTCTAGTGCCGGCCGTCTCTCTGGGACTATTACCCAAATTATTTCTCCTAATTCTTTTGAATTAACTGACTTTAGCGGGAATCAGTGGACTATTGATATTCAAAAAGCCATCATTCGTCCCTCCATTGATATCAGTCTTGGTCGGGAAATCAAAATCACCGGATTGCTTCAGGGTGACATTTTTGTCGCTAATGATATCAAACCCTGGTCTGGCCGCCTCTCAAATTGAAAGAAAAAGTCAACTTGCCTTGTACTAAGACTAGATGGACCACATACTAGTCAAGTTCATCTTTTTATAATTTAAAAAAATAAAATGAATACCAAAATCGTTTTAGGTTTAGCCGCTTTAGCCCTTGGGCTAGTCGCTGTTAAATCTGCCAATCCTGTTCTCGCTTATCGTGGTGATGCGACCGTCAAAGGTCCTAATTACACCGAGGAGAGACACAATATTAATGTTACCGCTTTCCAAAAAGGTGATTATAAAGCCTGGGCCGCTAATATGGCCGGAAAAGGTGCTACCAGATTCGTCAATGAATCTAATTTTAAAAAATTCGCCAGTGCTCAAGTAGCTTCACAAAAAGGTGATAATAGCTTAATTAATGCTTTTAGAAGCAAATATGGCATGGGTCAAGG
>DHGB01000053.1:0-1575 GCA_002402535.1 Candidatus Shapirobacteria bacterium UBA4809 | reverse complement strand
ACAATAACTTTGACCTGATCAGAGACTTTTGACTTAATAAATTAATTATTGACACCCCTGGGGGGTGTAGGATATGATTATATTATGAAATCAATTCAACAAAGGCTAAATAATATTGCCGGACAAGTTGAAGGGATTAAAAAAATGGTGGATAGAAATCAGGATTGTCTTAAAATTTTGATCCAGCTTAAGGCCACCAAGGCAGCTATTGGCAGTGTCATGGATACGGTGGTTGAGGAGCAATTTGAAAGCTGTCTAAAATCAGTTAAAAATGAAGATAAAAAATTATTAATTAAAATTAAAAAATATGTCCAGTCCAATTAATGTCAACGGTCAGGAAAATTTTGTGAATGAAGTTATTAAATCTGAGCTGCCAGTGCTCGTCGATTTTTGGGCACCCTGGTGTGGCCCCTGTCAAATGATGGCCCCAATTTTGACCGAACTGGCCACTAAATTTGAGGGTAAATTAAAAGTAGCCAAGGTTGATACTGACCTGCCAGAAAACCAACAGCTAGCCATGGATTACCAAATTCAAAGTATTCCCAACATGAAATTGTTCATCAAGGGAGAACTGGTCAAGGATTTTATTGGCTACCGAGATGAGTCGACTTTTAGCGAGGAACTAAAACCCTTCATTGGTGGGTAAATAAGGGATTTCTACAAAAATTCTCATCAACCAGATTATTTACTCAAAAGATACCCAGAGTCTCAAAGGTATACAACCGGTACAAAGTATCGGGATTTGATTGAAAAATATAATAAACTATTTTCTTTCTTTGCCTGTTTATGGGTAAAATATTGATTTTTTAATATTTTTAGAATATACTTTAATCATGTCGAAAGAAATATACAAATCTAATATAGAAAATAAATTAATAAAGATCGAAAAAAGAGCAAGGGGGCTTCAAAGGGACAGAGATTTTATTGATGGTAATCCAAAAAAGTTTCTTAAAACCTTATTGCCGATAGTTGATTTGAAAAATGAAGCTGATCCTGAAAAATATACCAGTCCTTATATTCTCAGCCCAAGTTCTGATGAAACTTTTTTAGTTTTGGAAAGAAAATTAATGTCGGGTACAAAACCCTACAATGAAGAAACTAAAGGCTATAGTACTTCAGATTACAAATATATAGAAGTTGTGGCTCTTGGCTATATAGAAAATGAAGATGGATCTGTTAAAGTAGGATTTTTTAAAAAGAACGAAAAAGACCCATATATTCATAATCATCCGGAGAAAATAGATTTTACCCCCTTAGATGCGGGGATGCTTTTTACCATAACAGTCTCCAAAGAACAAATCATTTCCACTTTAGCACTGGCATTTGCCAGTCGTGAATACAACAAAGGAAAACCACTTAACGATCAAGTTGCCTTCCCGAGCGAATCTTAATTTTTTTGTAATTTTTCATAAATAGGTTGACTTAACCTGTTTAAAGTGGTATTTTAGCTTCACATGTCGGTTGAAGCGCCAATTTATAGTAATAAAGATTTATTACCGGTCAATATTCAAGAACATCTGCGCCGAGAAGAAAGATTGCACCCCGAGGCGACCGGAGCCCTAACTTCGATTTTGA
>DHGB01000013.1:7667-12329 GCA_002402535.1 Candidatus Shapirobacteria bacterium UBA4809 | reverse complement strand
GAATTTACATTTTGCCCTATGAGTACGACTTCCTCAAAACCCTTTTTAATGGCTCCGTCAACCTCTTTTAAAATTGTTTCCATTTTACGCGATATCTCTTTTCCCCTAGCATAAGGCACAATACAATAAGAACAGTAGTTATTACAGCCACTACTGATAGTAATCAAGGCCGCTCTTTTCTTATCTCTTAGCGGCTCCACTTTAAAACTGATTTTTTTAATCGGTAGCATTTCATCCACTCCCTTTATCGTTTTTTTAGAAATCGGCACCAAACATCCTGTCAAAATAATTCTTCGTCTCGCCGAAGCATTTGCGGAGGCGGATTCGGCTTTTCTTATCTTATCTATTAGTCCATAAACTCTATTTTCGGCTGATTCTCGAATCACACAACTATTGATGACCACCAAATCAGCTTCTTTCCAGTTTTCAACGAGCTCATACCCCCTTTCTTGATAATAGGTCTTTATCCTCTCCGAATCAGATTCGTTTTGAGCACAGCCAAATGTTTTTAGGTATAACTTATTTTTTTGAGGCACGAATCATTTTACCACCACCCACAATTCCTCCGGCTCCGGTTAGTAGAACGATCAGTCCGGGCCAGATAACTCCGGCAGCGGGCAAAGCTTCACTTCCGCCATCGCTATTGACTGCATCCCAGTTTACATTATCAACCCCAGTAGTTAGGGTAAAAGTGATATTAGATCCATTGCTTGCTAGAACTACTTGGTGATCACCGTCAGTCAAAGCCGAAGCACTATAACTCCAGTTTCCTGATTCATCAGCTACCGCTGTTCCTTTTTCTTCGTCAATATCAATTTCCACTGAAGCCCCTGCCCCTGCTTCACCGATAAAAACAGGGTTTGAGCCCGTGTACCACCACTGTGACAGTTGTCGGCCACTAGTATCAACCCCCCCAATTGATTTTAAGTTAAAACCTCCAGCCAAAACTATTTTACCTGTGAATAAAAATAAAAATCCAATTAAAAAAGAAAAAAATATTTTCTTAAACATAAATAAATTTATCATAATTAAATATACAATACCATTCAATTTATTGCATTATTGCACTCTTATTCTAAAAATGAGATTATTATTTCATGACAGACAATCAATCAAATCTTAGTTATCAAGATATTTTAGACAAATACGCTGAAAGTATTAGTTCAAAAGACAATCACCAAATTCCCGAGGAGAAAATTAAACCTGAGCCAGAATTAGAGCCGGTTAATCCTCCCGAGCCTATTCTTACCCCAGAGGAAGAAGAGATGGTTAAAACACAGCCTGAACCTCAACCTGAACCCCAACCTGAACCACCTCCTCAAATTGAAGCTCCTCCGGCTCCCGAGGCGATTAATCCTCCTCCAGTCACTGAAGCCATTATCCCTCCCATTGTCTCGCCGAAGTTAACTGACGAAGGCGGATCCATACCTTCTCTTCCTCCTAAAAAACAAAATAATTTTTTTAAATATCTCTTTTTCTTTTCTTTAATTATTTTCATTATTGTTTTAGTTTTAGTTGTCATTTCCTTTTTAAATTCTCAAAAATCAATTACCGATAGTCGGGAACTTCCCCCAAATAACATTCCAACATCTATCCCCACTGCCTTTTGCGAACTCAATGATCAAAAATACTCTATTGGTCAAACATTTTCAGCTACTGATGGCTGCAATACTTGTACCTGCGGTGAAGATTTAACTATTTCCTGTACCGAAAAAACCTGCGACCTCGCCCCCACTCAATCCGCCACTGTTTCTGGTACTCCAACCAAATCAGCTACGATTTCAGCGACAAAAGCTCCGTCGGTTACAGTCATTCCTAAGACAACAATTATTCCCAGTCTATGAACAAATTAAACCTAATTTTAGCCTCTGTTTGCGCCATATTCTTTACTTCTATTTTAATTATCTTTTCTCCAAATTCTAAAAAACTTTCTCTTTCTTCTCCCACCCCAAGTCCCATTCTCACTGAGTCAATTTCACCCACCCCCGACCCCACCGCCGACTGGAAAACCTATGAAAATGAAAAAGTCGACTTTACTTTATAAGTACCCAAATAATTATTCTGAAAATAGCTATGATCCAAATCCAAATACACCGGGATCCTGGCAAATACAAATAATGAGTCCGCTCACCGAAGATCATAGTGGACCTGGATTAAACTCTCGGGAACTAAAGATGGAAATATATATTCAGTCTAAAAAAGTAAATGATTCCTTAGATGCATTTTTTGAAGAACAGGCTCAAGCCGAGGATTTTGATCCTCAATGGAGCCGTAGTAAAATTAATATTGCCGGAATAGAGGCAATAAAACTAAATTGGACTGGAATGGGTTCTGGTATAAGTTATTTTTTGATAAACAACAACAAAAGAATCAATATAATCAAATATCCTCAAAATACTTCTCTTGATTCAGAATTCAATCAAATCCTCTCTACCTTTAAATTTATCGACCCCACCGCCGACTGGAAAACATATATTGATAAAGAAAATGGATTCCAATTTAATTATCCACTCAGCGCTAGTCTTCCAAAAATTAGTATTATTGATAATCAAAACAATCAATTAACGCCAAAAATGTATTCAATCAGTTTAACTGAAGAAAGTAATAGTGATGAACTTTGTCCTGGTTGTTACAAAATATACAATGAAAAAGACTATTTAGTTGATAATAAAATCGGTCTTTTACAAGAAATTACTTCGCATCCTGCAGGACGAGGTTTGAAAATAATAATACCTCATAATAATAAGTTAATTATTTTAAGATACGGATTAGGAGATCCAAACATTCCTATTTCAAGTACTATTCAGGAAGAATTTTCTCAAATCCTCTCTACCTTTAAATTTACCCAGTAAATCTCCCCCTTGCTCTACATATAAATTAAGTATATAATTCTCCACATTTGGCGAGCGGTTGGTACATTACTCGCTTGTCCGTCTAAATGCGTAGCTTTTGGCGGATTCTTCACTTAAATTTTATAAAAAATTCGATGCCTTCCGCAAAAAGAACTAATTGGGGTAAAAAATATCCTCAAATTCCTGCTTTAGATTTATTAGCTGTTCAAAAAGAATCCTGGGAAAAATTTCTAAAAACTGACCTTGAAGAAACCGTCCGCGCCATTTCTCCCATTTCCGACTATACCGGCAACAACTGGCTTTTAGAGCTTGGAGAACTTTTTTATGACAAGCTTACCTTGACTCCAGAAATTGCCCGTCTTAAGGGTTTAAATTATACTGTTCCTGTTTATACCAAGGCTAAATTAACCAACAAAAGAACCGGTCTCGTCCGGGAAGAAGATGTTTTTCTTCTAAATCTTCCCACCATGACTCCCGAAGCCACCTTTATTATCAATGGTATCGAAAGGGGAGTTATCAATCAGCTTGTCCGTTCTCCTGGTGTTTACTTTACTAGTGAAGTTGATCCCGCTACCGGTAAAACTCTTTGCAATGCGGAGATTCGTCCTGTTCGCGGCTCTTGGCTTGAATTTTTTATCGGTAAAAAGGATGTTATTTTTGCCCGTATTGACCGTAAAAAGAAAGTACCAGCTACCATTATTCTTCGCGCTGCCGCGGCTTTAACTGACAAACAACTGGTCAGTGAATTCGGGGATTATATCAATGGTACGATTATGGCTGACCCGACCAAAACCCAAGAAGAAGCTTATTTGGAATTTTATCGCAAGCTTCGTCCCGGTGAACCAGTTGTTCTCGAGAACGCTCAAAAATTTTTCAATGATCGTTTTTTTGATCTTCGCACCTATGAATTAGGTCAAGTTGGTCGTCACAAAATCAATAAAAAATTCTCTTTTAATTTCTCTGATGAAAATAAAGAAAATTGGGTCATCAAAAAAGAAGATTTAATCGCTACTATCCGTCATTTAATCAAGCTTCAAAAAGGTGAAGCGACTCATTTTGATGATATCGATTCTCTGGCCAACCGTCGTCTTCGTCGCTGTGGCGAAATTGTGGCCCAGGTCGCTCTCCGTCCCGCCATGGCCCGTTTTGAAAGAATGGTCAAAGAGAGAATGTCCTTGCTTTCCACCAAGGAAAAACCGACTCCTTCTCAAATGATCAATCCCCAGCCTTTAATTTCTTCTCTTAATACTTTTTTTAGAAGCAATCAACTTTCTGCCATTTTAGATCAAACCAATCCTTTGGCCGAGCTTGATTTACTCCGCCGTGTCACCGTGGTCGGTGTCGGTGGTCTTACCCGTGAAAGAGCCGCCTTTTCTATCCGCGACGTTCATTCTTCTCAGTATGGTCGTATCTGTGCCGTTCGTTCTCCTGAAGGTCCAAATATTGGTCTTGTCACTTACCTGGCTCTTTACGCCAAGGTCAATAAATATGGTTTTATCGAGGCTCCTTTCCGAAAAATTGTCAAAGTTGGCAAAAATTACACCTTTTCCGATGATGTAGTTTATATGGATGCTGATGATGAATATAATCATCAAATTACCCATCTCGGGATCAAAATTGAAGATAATGTCATCAAACAAAATTGGGTTCCTATTCGCTATCAAGGCGAATTTTCCGAAGGTCCTATTGACCAGGTTAAATTTATTGATATGGTGCCAAATGAAATTGTTGGTGCCTCTGCCTCACTAATTCCCTTTATCGATCATGACGATGCTACTCGTGCCCTCATGGGCTCTCATATGCAGACGCA
>DHGB01000013.1:0-7483 GCA_002402535.1 Candidatus Shapirobacteria bacterium UBA4809 | reverse complement strand
ATTGATGGTCCGGCGACTAGTCAAGGTGAATTATCCATCGGTCGAAATTTACTGGTCGCTTATGCCTCGGTTGACGGTCTCGGATACGAAGATTCTTTTTTAATTTCTGATCGTCTCGTTAAACAGGATGTTTTAACAAATATTCAAATTTTTGAATACAAAGCCGATGTGGTCGAAACCAAACTTGGAACTGAAGAATTAACTAAAGATATTCCCAATGTCTCTGAAGCCGAACTGGCTAAATTAACCGAAGATGGTATTGTCATGATTGGCGCTACTGTCGGTCCTAATGATATTTTAGTTGGAAAAGTAGAACCTCGAGGTGAAAAAGAACTTACCGCCGAAGAAAGACTCTTAAGAGCTATTTTTGGTGAAAAAGCCCGTGAAGTTAAAGACACTTCTCTTCGTGTCCCCAACGGTGAAGGGGGAGTTGTTATCAAAATCGAAACTCTAGGCAAGGATGATGGCGATGAGCTTGATCCTGGCGTTAACAAAGTTGTTAAGGTCTATGTCGCTCAACTCCGTCGTATTCAAGAGGGTGATAAAATTGCTGGACGTCACGGAAATAAAGGTGTTATTTGCCGAATTATGCCCGAATATGACATGCCACGTTTGGCTGACGGAACTCCGGTTGACCTTGTCATGTCTCCTCTTTCAGTTATTGCCCGGATGAACCTTGGTCAAGTGCTTGAGGTTATTTTGGGCTCAGCTGGACAAAAATTAAACAAAAAATATGCCGTCCCTGTTTTTGAAAAATATAGTGAAGCTCAAATTGGTAAAGAACTTACTGAGGCAGGTCTCACTGTGACCGGAAAAACTAAATTATACGATGGTCGTACTGGCGATGCTTTCGATCAAGATGTCGTTGTTGGAGTAGGTTATATTCTAAAGCTGGTTCACATGGTTGACGACAAAGTTCATGCTCGTTCGACTGGTCCTTATTCTCTGGTTACCCAGCAGCCTCTTGGTGGAAAAGCCAGAATGGGAGGTCAGCGTCTTGGAGAAATGGAGGTTTGGGCTCTTGAAGCTCACCGAGCCGCTCATATTTTGCAGGAAATGTTGACTATTAAATCTGATGATATTGAAGGTCGGACTCATGCCTTTCAAGCCATTATCAAAGGCCAGGCTATTCCTGAGCCAGCCATCCCCGAGTCATTTAAGGTTTTGACCAAAGAACTCGCAGGACTAGCTCTCGATATTTCTCCTGTCGGTATGAAACCTGTCGTTGAAGAGGGACAGACAGAGACAAAAGTTGATGATTTAAAGGAGGCTAACTAATGTTTAAATTTAAAAATATGCTCGATTTTACTGGTATCGAGATTAAGCTCGCCTCTCCAGAGGAAATATTATCCTGGTCAAGTGGTGAAGTCTTAAAACCGGAAACAATTAACTATCGCTCTTGGCGTCCCGAAAAAGATGGTCTTTTTTGTGAAAAAATATTTGGTCCTTCCCGTGATTACGAATGTTACTGTGGTAAATACAAAAAAATCCGATTTAAAGGTGTTATTTGCGACAAGTGTGGGGTTGAGGTGACTACAAGTAAAGTCCGTCGAGAGCGCATGGGACACATTGCTCTGGCCGCTCCCATTGCTCATTTATGGTATCTCCGAAATACTCCCTCACCTCTCAGTGTGATTCTCGATGTTCCCCAAAAAGAGCTCGAAGCTGTTGTCTATTTTACTAAATACTTAGTTACTGCTATTGATGCTGACAAAAAGAAAGAAGCCCTAGTAAATCTGGAAGTAAATTCTGAAAAACGTCAAAGTCAAATCGATATCGACTCAAAAGAGACTATCGAAAAATTAAAAGCTCAAACCGCCAAAGAGAAAAAAGATCTTGATAATAAAATAAAAAACAAAGACCAGCTTTTGATTGCTAAAGAAGAGCGTGAAGTTCGACTCAAACAAGATGTTCAAAAAATTGAAAACAAGGCTGCCAGTGAGAAAAATCGCATCGAATCTTTGATCAAATTTTTGGAAGACAAGATAAAAGGTATGGAAGTTCTTTCCGTTCTTACTGACGAAGAAGAATTTTATTTAGCTCAGTTTAAAGCTGATATTTTTTATCAGGCTAAAATGGGTGCTGAGGCTTTACTTGAAGTCTTAAAAAACCTCGATTTACCCGAAACTGTCAAGAATCTTAAAAAAGAACTAGCTAAAACCAGTAGTAAACTCAAAAAGAAAAAAATCATGTACAAAATCAGAATTTTAAATGGCATGATCGAAAATTCTATTAGTCCGGCTTGGACCATATTACAATATGTTCCAGTTATTCCACCAGATTTGCGTCCCATGGTTCAACTTACTGGCGGTCGTTTTGCCACTTCTGATTTAAACGATTTATACCGACGTCTAATCAATCGTAATAATCGTCTCAAAAAATTAATTAAACTCGGCGCTCCTGAAATTATTCTACGTAATGAAAAAAGAATGCTTCAAGAATCGGTCGATATTCTTATCGATGCTCAGAAAGCTTCTAAAAATAAACGAAAAAGTAGTAAACGTTTACCTCGCTCTCTCTCTGACTTACTTCGAGGCAAAAAAGGTCGTTTTCGACGTAACTTACTCGGAAAAAGAGTCGATTATTCTGGTCGTTCCGTCATTGTGGTTGGCCCAGAATTGAAACTAAATCAAGTAGGTTTACCAAAGGAAATAGCCCTTGAAATGTATCGACCCTTTGTTCTCCGAGAGCTCATGGATAGCGGTCTAGCGGCTAATATCAAATCGGCCAAAAATTTAATTGATCACCGTATTAATGAGGTTTACGATATTTTGGAAAAAGTCACTAAAAATACTTACGTTCTCTTAAACCGCGCCCCCACTCTTCATAAACTCTCAATTCAGGCTTTTAAACCGGTCTTAACTGATGGTCTGGCCATCCGGCTTCACCCTTGTGTCTGTAAGGGTTTCAATGCCGACTTTGATGGAGATCAAATGGGAGTTCATCTACCTCTTTCTGCGGCGGCCCAAAGAGAAGCCAGAAAATTAATGTTACCTTCAAGGAATCTACTTAAACCCTCTGACGGGGCTCCAGTTTCTATTCCTTCCCAGGAAATGGCCGTTGGTTGTTATTACATTACTTCTGTCCGTTCCGAAGACATTGCCAAAGAAACCGAAGAGGGCTTTAAAGATTTATCGATTATGGGAGACAAGGATGAATTAATTTTAGCCTATCAATCAGGTAAAATTGGATTAAGAGAATTAGTTGCCGTTAAAATCGATGGTAAGCTTGCCAAAACTACTTATGGTCGGGTTTGGTTTAATTCTGTCTTACCCCAAGAATTTGAGTTTATAAATCTGCCCATGGCTGGGGCCAAGGCCTTAAATGACTTAATTGTTAAGTCACTCGAAATCTCTAGTCGTTTAAAAACTGTTAAACTAATTGATTCTTTAAAGGACATTGGTTTTGCTGGATTTACTCTCTCTGGATTATCTCTCTCTATGCCAGATATGGGCTATCTTCCCGAAAAAGAATCTATTATTGCCTCCGCTGATAAAAGGGTAGTCGAGATTGAAAATAATTATAAAATAGGTCTTATCAGTAATGAAGAGAAAAAACGTCTCTCTCAAAGTGTCTGGATGGAAATTACTGAAAGTATTGCTGAAAAGACCTGGGAAACTTTAGACAGTGATTCTCCTATCCGCATTGTTTCCGCCGCTGGTATCAAGCGGGCTAGTAAAGATCAAATCAAGCAACTTTCGGGTATGAGAGGTCTGATGGTTGATCCTACTGGAAAAATTGTCCAGCTGCCTACAAAAAGCAACTTCCGTGAAGGTCTCTCTGTTTTTGAATATATTACTGGTACCCGCGGCACTCGCAAAGGTTTGGCTGATACCGCTCTGCGTACTGCCGACGCCGGTTATTTAACTCGTCGTCTGGTTGATACCTCTCATGTCGCCATTACTCGCGAAGATGACTGTGGCACGACCCGTTTTTGGACCATCGATCGCAACGAAAAAAGCCGCGAAAAATTCTTTGGTCGTCGACTTCTCGGTCGGGTTTTAGGTAGTGATGTCATTGATCCTAAAAGCAAGAAAATCATCGCTAAAAAAGGTGATTTAGTTGACAATCATTTGCAAGGAATAATTGAGGCGAGTGAAGTCAAAACTGTTGATGTTCGTTCTCCGCTAACCTGTAAATCTAAAATCGGCCTTTGTCGTCACTGTTACGGCTGGGATTTATCCAGCCGAGAGCTCGTTGGCTTTGGTGTTCCTGTCGGGGTCATTGCGGCTCAGTCTGTCGGTGAACCTGGTACCCAGCTAACTCTTCGAACTAAACATACTGGTGGAGTTCTGGGAGTCGACGTGACTCAAGGTTTACCTCGTGTTCAGGAATTATTTGAGGTTAGGACTCCCAAATTACCTTCACCTTTAGCTGAAATCGATGGCAAGGTAAAAATTAAAGAAAATATTGATGGCTACGAAATAAAACTTAGCGGTAAAGACAAGAATAATGCTGCCAAAACAGTCAATTATTTACTTCCCAGCAATGTTACTTTATTAGTCGGTGATGGCGATTTAGTCGGCCAGGGAACCCAGCTTTGTTCTGGTCCGGTCGATGTCAGGGAAATTCTTGAAGTTTCCGGTCTTGAAGCGGCTCAGCGCTACCTAATAAACTCCATTCAGGGGGTTTATGAATCTCAGGGCATTAGTATTCACGATAAACATATTGAAGTTATTGTCAGGGAAATGAGTGATAAGCTAAAAATTGAAGATCCTGGTGATACCAATTTCCTTTATGGTCAGGTAGTGACGAGACCTGTCTATGAAGCTGAAAATGATAAAGCCAAAGAAAATGTTAAAGATGGCAGAGCTTCAAAGGGACACAAAGTACTTTTAGGTCTGATCCAATCATCTTTGACTACTGGTTCCTGGCTTTCCGCTGCTTCTTTCCAACAAACTACTGGAGTTTTAACCGAGGCTTCGCTGCTGGCTGAGGTTGATAACTTGATAGGTCTAAAGGAAAATGTTATTATCGGACGTCTTATTCCTGTCGGAAAAAGCCAGGAAATTAAATAATTATGCCTACTTATAATCAACTAATTAGTAAATGTCGCAAAGTTCGTCGTCTTAAATTAAGAACTGGAGCGCTGCGAGATAATTTTAATAGTATTAAAAATACTAGTGTTGCCACCTATAATCCTCAGAAAAAAGGTGTTGTCACTGTTGTTAAAACCATGACTCCCAAAAAGCCTCATTCGGCTTTGAGAAAAGTAGCCAAAGTTCGTCTCAGTAATCGAGCAACCGTTACTGCCTATATTCCTGGAATTGGGCACAATTTGGCCGAGCACGGAATTATTTCTATCCGAGGTGGTCGGGTTCGGGATCTTCCTGGTGTTCGTTACCATATTATCCGCGGTAAATATGACGCTGGAGCTGTTGCTGGTCGTCAGCAATCTCGCAGTAAATATGGTGCGAAAAAATCCGCCTCAGCTTCGGCTTAATATTATATGTTAATTTTTAATTAAAAAATTTTAGAATTTAGATTTTAGGATTTAATTTATTTTTTATGTCACGCAAAGGTCAAAGCAAAATTAGAGAAGTTCTTCCCGATACTAAGTACAACAGTATTATTGTTACTAAGTTAATCAACCGGGTAATGTATGCAGGTAATAAGAATGCGGCCCAAAAGCAGGTTTATGATGCCCTCGAAATATTTAAAAAAGACAGTAAAAGTGAAGATATTATCACCACTTTAGAGCAAGCCCTTGACAATCTCAAACCCAAAGTTGAGGTTCGACCTCGTCGTATTGGCGGAGCTGTTTATCAAGTGCCCACCCCAGTTCGTGGTTCCCGTCAATATTCTTTGGCGATTAGATGGTTGGTTACCTCTGCTCGTAAACGGCCAAACAAACAATTTCACACCTTTTCGGGGAAATTAGCCGCTGAGCTTTTGGCTACCTTAAATAATGAAGGGGCTGCTATTACCAAACGTCAGGAAATTGAAAGAATGGCTGAGGCCAACAAGGCATTTGCACACCTCAGATGGTAATGTGTTAAGATATTTTAATGTCGTTATTCTCGAAACCAAAAGTTGTCCTTTGGCCTAAAAAAGACTCCCTCGAAATTTATTTTGATAAAACTGACAATAACACCCTTTCTTTTGAAATTGACCTCTGGCAGTCGCAATCTGCTGATAATCTCCAAAATCTCGCCACTTTCTTTCAGAAAAATAATATTTCCCAGGTTTACGTTATTTTAGATGATACCTATATTATTACTAAAACCTTTATTTATGATTCGGTTATAACCACTCTTGATCCAAATGAAGTCGTTACCTTAGCTAAAGATTCAGTAGATTTTAAGATATCGTCCGAAGCTGTCACCTTTGATCTTGAGCCTGACAATGAACGGACACTAGTTCGAACCCGCATTTTTAATCAGGAAAAATTTCTTCTTTTGACTTCCAATTTAGAAAAATTAGGCCTCAAAGTGTTAGATTACGAAACTCTTTCCTCCGCTTTGGTTAAACTTTACGCCCATTTTGACAGTGGCCAGCATTTTCTTTTTTATCCCATTAATACCCACGATTATTTAGCTATTCTTTCAAATCAGGGTCATGTTTATTTAACCTCAATTATTAAAAAAACTTTACCTGAGTTAAAAAAATTACTTAACTATTCACAAGCTTTTTTTGCGAATCCCAAGCCGACTCAATATTTTCCTGGTGAAAATTACAATGAGAGTGAAATAGCCCAGTGTTTTCAAAAAGCCTCAAACCTACCCCTCCCTGTTCTTTCATTCTTTATTGGTAATTCCAAACCAAAAACTGATATAATAAAGCCAACAGTCCCCGTTATTAATTCAACTCAAATTCAAGCTCCTATGGAAAACAATAAAAAAAATATTCTCCCCATTATCGCCGTTTTTTTAATTACTATTTTGATTACTTCAGCTATTGTCTGGTTTATTCTCAACCAAAACAATAAAAATAATGAAATAAATACCCCTACTGGCGATTCCCAGCCCCAAACTGAGGAAATCAGCTCTCCCGTGGTAACCGAAGCTCCAACTCCAACCCCGGCTGAAATTAGCAAGACTATTAAAATTCAGGTTTTAAATGCCACTGATATTAATGGTCAGGCGGCGACTATCAAAACCCAACTAACTAGCCTTGGTTTTACCAATGTTAGTACTGGCAATAGTGCCAAGAAAGAAACTAGCAATCAGATTCAGGCCAAAAAAGACATTGCCACTGATTATTTCCTTCAGAAAATCCCCGAATTTTCTGACAGCACCGTTTCTGAGCTCGCTGCCACCTCGAGTTATGACCTCATTTTTATCATTGGCACTGACCTAGAAAAAGCGACCAGCACCCCCTCAGCCTCACCTAGTACTAATCTTTAGAGATCATGAAAATTTTAATTACAGGTGGTTGCGGCTTTATCGGCAGCAATTTTATTCACTATTGGCTTTCTCAGCATCCCGATGATTTTATTATCAATCTCGACAAACTTACTTATGCTGCCAATCCCAAATCTCTT
>DHGB01000048.1 GCA_002402535.1 Candidatus Shapirobacteria bacterium UBA4809 | reverse complement strand
ATAATTTGACATCTCGTCAATGAAGAGTCCCCAACCAAGACCACTAAAAATTGAGGCGACTCCGAGTGTAGATTTACCCCAAAGAGACTAAGAATAGCCCAGATGAAAATCTAAAAGACTGGTTGAGGCATCTGTCCCTTTTATTAAATCTACAATGTATCTTACAATTAAAAGATGTCTTTAATAATCAATTGGTTATTTCCGAGAAAGTGTTTTGGCTGTGGTCAGGGAGAGGAGTACCTCTGCACTTTATGTGAGACTAAAATAAAAAACGGGGAATTAATAAAAAAAGATGGATTTGAGGGAATTATTTCAATCTTTAAATATGATGGATTAATAAAAGATATTATTGAAAAAATAAAATATGGATTTGTTAGTGACGCCATTGAGGAAATGGCTAAGAAGATGGCGAGAAAATTAAAAATAGATTACCCCAATATCGTTAAATACTGGCAAGAAAAAAAATATATCCTAGTTCCCATTCCTCTCCACCCTCAGAGACAAAGATGGCGAGGTTTTAACCAAAGTGAGATACTGGCGGAAAAGCTATCGAAAGAATTAAAATTAGGATGGAAAAATAATTTAATCAGGAGAAAAATAAAGATCAAAAGCCAGGCTAAAATTAAAAATAGAGAGGAAAAGTGGAAAAATATGGCTGATATTTTTCAGGTGGTAGACAATAAAATAATTCCTAAAAAAATTATTTTGGTTGACGATGTCATTACGAGCGGGGCGACTATGACTGGGGCACTGAAGGCCTTGAAGAAGTCGGGGGTGAATTTGGGCTGGGGCTTGACTCTGGCTGGAGTCCAGAAATAAGAACCGGTAATTCAGTCGTCTCTTCTATATTAAAGGGAGCATCAATGGGGGTGAGAGAAGATAAATAAAAATTTTCAACGTAGAGACCATGCTGGGTTAGAGAATCTCGAAGCTCTTGCTTTATTTCGTCTTCGATTAAACTACGGTCAGTCGATAATGACTTGACTAGAGTGTGATTAGTAAGGACTTTGCGGATACGACTACGAGTAACGGGACGAACAACCTTAGAAACAAAATTTTCACCGATATTTTGCCATATTTCCGGCAATCTATCAGTATCCAATTTGATTAAAACGGTAGCTTCAACGGCGACAAATTTATTGTCCGCGGTAACGGCGTGAATTAGTTCGTCACCCATAATCTCTTTATTGTCTTTAAGATAAATGTCTTTGGAAATAGTGTATTCGATAAGCTGGGCGTTAAATAACTTTACCCGATGAATGATTGGGATCTTAAAATGCATCCCCGGGTACCAAACATTTTTTAAAACCCCACGAAAAATACTATAGATACAACCAACGTGACCAGGAGGAACGGTAACTAAAAAACCGCCGACAACTTCGTCAACGAAGAGAGAAACTAAAAGATTATCGATTGATGCCATAAACTTGTTAATTATACACTAAAAACAGAAGCGAGGGCCATTAATTCTTTTTTGGGATCAGCTGATTTGATAACTGAAGAAGAAACTAAAATTCCTGAAGCTCCTAGCTTTAGACTAGTTGAGACATCTTCCCTGGAATGAATTCCAGCACCAACTAAAATAGGTTTTGGACTTAAGGTTTTAACAAAATTGCTTATTTGTTCGGGCCGAGCAGAGGCAACGGAAAGATTGGGATTACCAATAAATTCTTTTGGTTCATAGGCATAATATTTAACCCTTAGTTTTAAAGCCCAGCGTAAAAGCTGATGGTAGCTTTGGAGACATAAAACTGAATCAAAATCGGCTGGCCAAGATTTTAAAATTTGTTTAAGAGTCCCCAATTTTAAACGATGCTCAGAATGATTTATCAAAGCGCCTTTTATCCCTAATGATTTAGCGGCTAGGGCAGAAACATATCCAGTGTGGGGACCCTGCGAGTAGACATCAACATGCTGAAGATAAACATCAATATTTAGTTTTTCTTTGACTCTGACGGCATCAAGAGCCGATAGGACAGGAATTATTTTTACCCCAGTATTTTCCATAACCTGCTTGGCAATGGCAGATAAATTTATGGCCTCATCACCAAAGGTTTCAGGATACAATTTAAAGTTGAGCAATATCATTGAGTTTATATTTTTGAATTATTTGATTAAGACCATTGTTTAACGTGGTCATGACCGCCTCTGGGTCACTGTTATTTTTAACGATGGCATTAATGGCATCACCAAAATATTTAATAAAATCACTATTTATGCCACCGCCGTCAAAAGTGCGAGAGGCTAAATAACCGGATTCGGCATAACTGGAATTAGCACTGTCAATAAAAGGTTTTAGTTTTGGTTCATTTTTCAAGCTCTCTCCCAAACTTTTTCGAGGATAAATTTCTCCAAAACGACGGGTGTCTGAAGCCGCGGTATACATTTTTTGAAGAGATTCTTTGGAGGCCAAAAATTCTAAAAATTTCCAGGCTTCGGCCTGATGTTTACTTTTTGAATTTACCGCCTCAACCCAATAGGTAGCCCAGTGAATATCGGTTAAATTGCCTGTTTGTTGTATTGGCAATTGAGGAATAGAAGTAATTTCAAAAGGCAGATTTGGGTTTATTTCATCAAGATTAAAAATCCGCCAAGAGGGAGCAATATAAAACGCGAGTTTACCACTAGCAAAAAGTTCAGTAGAGCTGGGCTGGGTTTCATCCCAGGGACGATTTTCCTCGCTGTAAAAATTTATATAATAAGAAATAACATCTTGGATTTGCTTGTTATCTTCAGCGCTTTTATCTAATTTTAAAATATTGGCCCCATTTTGTTTTAATAAAAGACCAAGAATATCACTCCAGTGATCAACATTGTCGGTGAGACCCAAAGCCACCCCGGCAATTTCAATATTGCCATTTTGATCTCTAACAGTCAATTTTGAAGCGGCAGTTTTTAAACTCCACCAGTCTTTGGGTAACTCAACCCCTCCCTTTTGAATTAAATCCTTGTTGTAAAAAAGAGCAAGACCATCGTACATTAAAGGGATAGCATAATATGAATTACCTATTTTTAGGTCTTTTTTATAAACATCATAAAAATCTTCTTCAAAATTTATAGCATTAAGAGTGGCGGGCGGGACTGGTGAAATATCATCTTTAAACATGGGGAGCCAAGAAGAATGAATTCTAAAAATATCAGGAACCTCCTCGCTCTCTGGATCTTTGAGCAGTCGTCCAGCCAGACGAGTTCGATAATCGGTTTTATCATTTTTTTTATAGTTGATTTTGATATTGGGATTTTTACTCTCAAAATCAGAAATTATCCCTTGAAGGACGCTGGAATCTTCCCAGAGTCCCCAGTAAGTAATCGTCACTGGTTTAGAACTATCTTTATTGAAATAAGGGAGGATAAATTTGAAAATCAAGAAAGCGAGTAAGGCAATAGCAAAAATAGCTATAATATAGGGTATAAATGATTTTTTAGGAGGAGTAAGACTGCCACGGGTGGGAACAATTTCTGGCGTTACCTGGGGATTGACGGAGGCTGGTGGAGGAGAGGCCTCGACCGGCTCATCGACAACAGTAATCCGCCGTGGTGGGAGAGGTGATTTAAAATCTTCTGGTTGCACAATACTATTATAACTGGCAGAAAGGAAAAAAATGAAGTAGAATGGTGCCCATGAATCCAATATTATTGGCTTTGCTTGCTTCTGGATTAATAAGTCTGGTTTCTCTTCTCGGAATACTGTTTATTAAAATTAAAAAAAATAGATTGAAGGGAGAACTGTTGACCCTAGTGGGAATAGCCACTGGAGCTCTCCTCGGAGATGCTTTTTTACATTTAATTCCCGAGTCAACGGCGATAATTAACTCTGAAAAAACAGGACTAATGATTATCACCGGGATGCTTATCTTTTTTTCTCTGGAAAAAATATTAAAATGGAGGCACTGTCACGATATCGATTGTAATCAAAACAAGGAGCTGGTGTGGATCAGTCTTCTGGCTGATTCAATTCATAATTTAATCGACGGACTAATAATTGGGAGTAGCTTTATGATTAGTATTCCAATTGGAATAAGCACTTCCCTCGCAGTATTTATGCATGAAATTCCCCAGGAGATAGGTGATTTTGCAATATTGATTCATGGAGGATTTTCAGCTAAAAAAGCAGCTTTAATGAACCTGGGCTCTGCCTTTCTGAGTGTTCTTGGAGTCTTAGTTATCTGGCTTATCAGTGATATCGGTAAAATACGAGGAGAGCTAATGGCCATAACCGCTGGTGGCTTTATCTATCTAGCCGCCTCTGATCTCATCCCTGAGCTTCATCGACATGAAAATAAAATTAAACAGAGTTTATGGCAAATGATTTCGGTGCTCATAGGTTTGGGAATAATGTATTTTTTGCTATGATACTTACATGGGAATAAAGGTGTTTACTGATGGGGGCGCGCGGGGTAATCCGGGAATAGCTGGCTACGGAATTTATATTGAAGATGAAAATAAAAAAACTCTTTTTGAAGAAGCAAAATTTTTGGGAGTAAAAACAAACAATGAGGCAGAATATTTGGGTTTAATTGGGGCGTTAACTTGGATCGAAGAAAACAAAATTGAATCAGAGATAGAAATTAATTCTGATTCACAGTTACTGGTACGACAAATGCAAGGAAAATATAAAGTGAAGGCAGAAAATTTAAAAAAACTATGGTTAATTGCGCAAAATTTATCTAAGAATAAAAAAATTATTTATAAAGAAATAAAACGAGAATCCAATTCCCGAGCAGATGCTTTAGCTAACAAAGCGATGGATAACAGATGAAAAATAAAATTTTAATCATTATTAGTATTTTATTTTTGATTCTAGCTAGTTTTCTGGCACCACTTGGGTTTGGTTTTGGCAAAACAGGCAAAGAAACGACGGTTTTGGGAAAAAACTATTCGCTTTTGGGAAAAAAGGAAATAATCAATAAGTTGAATTCTGATTTTCCCATGGAGGGAAATTTAAATTTTAGAGAGGGAGAAAGAATCTTTACGGTTAATTTGGCTTCTATTTCGGCAAAAATTGACACCGATCAGATGGCATCTGATTTGCTTTTTCGCCGCCTAAAAAAAGGAATTGGCAAATATATTAAAGCCTTTTTTCAGAGTAAAGATTTTGAACTGGAAGTTGATTTTGACCAGGAAAAACTAAACAAAATGGTAGTGGAAATTGCATCTCAGATTGATAAACCTTTTATTCCGGCTGAAGTAGTTTTGGATAAAAAGATTGAGATAATCGAAGGAGAGCTTGGACTAAGTACCAACCAAGAGCTTCTTAAAGAGATTATCATCAGCAAGTTGAAAAAATATGAAATAGACAGTGAGGTTCAAATACCAGTCGAAATAATTGGAGAAATACCAAGTGACAAAGATAAGGAAGAGGCGCTAGAAATGGCAAAAAACTATGTCGGAAAATCAGTGATTTTTAAAGATGGAGAAGTAAGTACCGAAATTGACGACAAGGTCCTCGTCAACTGGATTAGTTTTGGGGGTGGCTGTCAATCTCAAAAAGTAAGTGAGTTTGTTGATAATTTAAGCCAAAGCTTAAACAAAGAGCCACAAGATGCGGTTTTTAAATTTGAGAATGGAAAGGTAATTGATTTTCTCCCTGCCAAAGAGGGATATTCGATAGATACGGAAAAAATGAAAACGGAGATATGTCGTGATTTTTTAAACTGGAGAAATTCAAGTGAAAAAAATATAATCAGCGGACTGCCACTAGTTAAGGTTCAACCAAAAATAAATAATTCTGATGTCAATAGCCTAGGGATTAAAGAACTGCTGGGAAGAGGGACTTCCAGTTTTAAACATAGTAGCGAAATCAGAAACTGGAACGTGGAAAAAGGAGCTTCAATTGTGAACCGGGTACTGGTGGCACCGGGAGAAACTTTTTCTTTTATTAAATCTCTCGGAGAGGTAAGTCTCGATAATGGCTATAAAAAGGCATATATTATCAGACAGGGAAAAACAGAACTGGATGTTGGTGGTGGAATTTGTCAAGTTTCAACGACTTTATTTAGAGCCATGCTTGATGCCGGAGTTGACATTACTGCCCGTCAGCCTCATGCTTACCGGGTTTCCTATTATGAAGAAGACTCCAAGCCAGGTTTTGATGCGACAGTCTTTATCCCTAAACCAGATTTAGCCTTTGTCAACGATACGGGACATCACCTTCTAATTCAAAGTTATTATGATGGTAAAAATAAAAAATTAACTTATGAGATTTACGGGACTTCAGATGGCAGAAAAACAGTAATTGATAATTATAAACAGTGGGGGGCGGCACCAGCACCACCAGATGTGTGGATTGACGATCCAACCCTGCCCATGGGTAAAGTAGTTAAGGATGAAAGCCGAGTACCCGGATTAAAAACGGCGTTTGATTGGACCGTAACCAGAAACGGAGAAATAATTCATAAAAAAACTTTTACCAGTAGCTATGTTCCCTGGGCGGCAGTCTATAGAAGAGGAACAGGACAATGATATACCATTATTATTTTGTAGCAAGATCGTAAGTGTTTTGGAGAAGAGAGGCGACGGTCATGGGGCCAACACCACCAAAAGTAGGGGTGATATAGGTAGATTTTTTAGAAACGTTATCAAAATCAATATCTCCCCCACCGACATCAATTGCGATGACACTATCTTTGACCATATCCGCTGTAATTAAATTTTTTACACTGGTGGCGGAGATTAGAATATCAGCTTTTTTTGTAAAAGAAGTAAGATTTGTTGTTTGATCATTGAGTAAAAAAATTTGAGAAGTAAAATCAGAAAAATATTTTTTAAGAGGCTGGCCAATTAAATTTGAGTCATTAACAATGACAATATTTTGGTTATCAAAAGAAATTTGATAGTGTTTCAAAAGAGAAATAATTCCCCTGACCACCGCTGGAGTAACCCCCGAATTGGGGTTTAAACCATCAGCATCTTTGTGAATACTTATATTATTCAAAAGTGAAGAAATTTGACGAATATTGGGGACTGGTAATTGAATGAAATAAGCGGTGGTATCATAGTCTTTATTTAATTTATTGAATAGTTCGAAAATTTGTTTTTGAGAAATAGTATCAGGAAGATGATATAGTTGACCACCAATACCGACCTCATTGGCTCTTTTTTGTTTGAGGGAAATGTATTTTAAAGAAGAAGGGTTATCCCCGACTAAAACAATGTCTAAATTGATCTTCAGTCTACAATCTTCAATCTTCAATTTTAGATTGGAGAGAATTTTTTCCGAGAGAGATTTGCCATCGAGAAGAATCATAATTTAGTTAGTACCTCCGCTCCGGAATCAGTAACCAGGATAGTATGTTCAAACTGGGCCGAAAGAGAACCATCTTCCGTCTGGATGGTCCAGCCATCATTTTTGTCCTGATAAATATGCCAATTGGGAGAAGCATTAACCATTGGTTCAATAGTAAAAATCATGCCCGCTTTTAGCAAAATATGATTCTCCGGAGTATTGTGATGAAAAACAAAAGGGTCTTCATGAAACTTAAGACCGACACCGTGACCACCCAGATCACGGACGATAGAATAACCAAAAGGGGTAAGATAATTCTCAATGACCCTACCAACACTCTCATTAAGATACTGGCCGGCTTTAACCGATTTGATGGCAAGGTCGAGTGATTTTTTAGTCCTCTCGATTAGCAATTTTGCCTCAGAAGAAATTTTTCCCACTGGATAGGTGGCTGAAGTGTCACCATAATAACCATTTAAAATGGTGGTAACATCGATATTAACAATATCCCCTTCTTTTAGAATTTCCTTTTTTGAAGGAATACCGTGACAAACAACATTATTAATTGAGGTGCAAATACTTTTGGGAAAACCACCATAATTGAGAGGCGCGGGAATGGCTTTATGAGCGATTATATAATCGTGAGCTTTTTGATTTAAAAATTCAGTAGAAATACCGCTTTTAATAAAAGAGGCAGTGTATTTTAGAGTGGCAGTGGCAAGTTTTGAAGAAGCTCTAATGCCATCAATTTGGGATGGGGTTTTGATTAAAATCACAGCCAATTATACCGCGTTTTTGATTTATATTTGACAAAAGAGGTAAAATGTATGCAATGAAATACATCAAAGCAGTTTTGTGTTTGGGAATTTTTTTTATTTTTAATGTTTCAAGAATAATGGCTCTAGATTTTCTTCCTATTGAGAGAGAATTTAAGATAATGCCAACAGCGACACCGACACCAATACCAACCTTGATTTTTAAAAAAGACATTGACCCGGAAGATATTAAGTTTCAACTGGTTTCGACCGCGACACCGACACCAAAACAAGTAGTGGTTACTCAGGTAGTAACAGCAACATTGGAGCCGACTAAAAAAACCGAAATTAGTCCCACAATAGAACCAAGTAAAGAGCCGACGAAAGCTGAAGAAGTGGTAAAAAAGGCAACCGAGGAAGCCGAAAATACAAAGGATTTAAGTAACTGGTTTTGGCAAATTACAGTTGGATTATTGCTTTTAATTATTGTTATTTTGATCTGGCCAAAAAAGAAAAAACTTAGCGATAAATAAGACGACCCTCAACTTTAGAAATTAGATTCTGGTGAGAACGAAGATACTTGACCATGACGTCTGGGGCTAAAAAATCCCAGTGCATATCATTACTGTGGAGGATGGTGAATTTTTTGGTAGCCGTATTATTTAATACTTTTTTCTAAACTGAGATCGATTTCTGTAAATCCGTTTTTTTTATAAAAATTGATGGCACCGATATTCTTAAAATAAGCATTTACATATACTTTTTGAAAACCTCTTTCTTTGGCGATTTTTAAACACTCATCAATTAATTTTTGACCAATGCCCCGACAGCGATATTCTGGAATTACACCCATATTTTCTATTTCAATGTATTTACTTAAACGATAAGGAATTTCTTTAGGACAGGCAACCAAATAACCGATATTTTTATCATTATCTTTAGCAATTAAACAAATAGAGTTACTACTTTTTAATAATTCAGTAAAATATTTTTTTCCACCCTCGTCTGATTGAGCCCAGTCAATTTTTAGATCTTCATCATAGCGGCTATTGTCAATAAAAACTTCATCATTTAGGTTCTGAAGCTCTTTAATTTGATTCAAAGAAGCTGAAATAATTTTTATTTCCGACATATGTAATTTTATCACCTAATGAAAAATAGATTACTATTATATAATCAGTTAACTATGAAAACACTAAACATAATCCCCCTCCCCTATGCCTGTGAAGAACTTGAGCCGGTAATTTCGAGAAAAATAATGGAGCTACACCACGATAAACATTATGTGGCTTACGTCAACGGAGCTAATATGGCTTTAGAAAAACCAGAAAAAAACCGAGAAGTAATGAGAGATTTTAGTTTTAACTATAACGGCGCCAAATTACACGAATTGTTTTTTGCTAATTTAAGAAAGGCAGATGAAAATAATAAACCAGCTGATAATATTTTGGCAGCCATAAATTCAAATTTTGGCAACTGGGAAAATTTTCAAAAAGAATTTAGCCAGGCGGCGGTGAGCGTGGAAGGATCGGGCTGGGCGGTACTGTGGAAAGATGAAGAGAATAATTTAACGATTGGACAATTGGAAAAACACAATTTATTGGGTTTAAATGGAATGAAACCAATACTAGTATTAGATGTCTGGGAACATGCTTATTATCTAGATTATCTCAGTGACAGAAAAACATTTGTTGATAATTTTTGGAAAATAATTAACTGGGATGAGGTGGAAAAAAGAAATTCATAAAACTGCCTGGAAGGACAAGGTGGCGCAGTGGTACAAAAAAAGCGTCGGGGTTGAAGGTAGTTATTATCATCAGGAAGTAATCATTCCAAATTCACTGCGACTACTCGAGATAAAAGCTGGGGAAAAAATACTGGATCTTGGCTGTGGCCAAGGTATAATGGGAAGACAAATTAAAAATAAATATCTGGGAATTGATTTATCGACAGAATTAATTGAGGAAGCCAAAAAACTAGACAAAAATATTAACCACACTTATCTGGTTGAAGATATAACTAAAGAATTAAAAATTTACGGTAGTTTTAATAAGGGAATGATTATTTTAGCTCTCCAAAATGTGAAAAAACCTTTTGGAGTAATTAGGAATTTTTCAAAATTATTAAACAAAAATGGAGAACTATTGATCGTTATTAATCATCCAGCTTTTAGAATCCCCAAACATAGCGACTGGGAAGTAAAAGATAATAAGCAATTTCGGATAATGGAGAGCTATTTATCACCACTGGAAATTCCCATAGAATCCAGCCCTTTTGATAAAAAAGACAATCAAATTTCTTATAGTTATCACTATCCCTTGTCGGCATATGTGGAGATGCTTTCCGATAATGGATTTTTAATAAAAAATTTGGAGGAGTGGATTTCACCAAAGAAATCTGAGGGACCAATGGCTATAATAGAAGATAGAGCGAGGGCCCAGTTCCCTCTGTTTTTAGCAATTAAAGCGGTAAAAAATGGATAAAAAAAATAGGTACTGGTGGTCGGGAATTATCGTTTTTTTGATAATACTGGTGGCCATTTTAGTTGTCGATAGCCAAAAGGAGCTGGGACTGATAAATAATTGTAAAAGTTTAAGAATTAGGCCACTATCGGAAAAATTTTTCACCTGGGAAGGAATTCTCGAACTAAATAATAAGGGTGAATACCAGCCAAAATGTATTTAAGGCATTAAAACGGGCTGGGAGTTGAACTTGATTTCAATAGGAAAAAGCTCGAGATTTTTAATTTTTGTTTTGGAAAGAATAAGCCGGGCAATCTGGGAATGAGAAGTTCCGTAGGACCATGACTGATCAAAGATAAAATTACCAAAAGAATAAAAGATGGGTTTATCTTTATAAATTTCATAATCTTGCCAGACATGGGGATGATGACCATGAATAATATCGGCACCAGCATCAACCAACTCTCTAGCTAAATTTATCCGCCAGCTCTCAGCCGAGGGTAAATATTCGTTACCCCAGTGGATAGAAACAATGAGCCAGTCAACCTCCGGATTATATCTCTCAACATCAGCAATTATTTGGGATTGCCGCGCTTCGCTCGCAATGACAGGATAGGTAATAAAATCGTAACCCAAAAAACCAAAGCTAATGCCATTAATTTTTTTAGTTGCAAATTCCGGGAAATAAATAATATTATTTTCTGATAAAAAGTTATGGGTTTGAGATAAGCCATCTTCGCCATAATTTAAAATGTGATTATTGGCTAAATTTAAAACAAATTTATTTGACTTAAGATAAGGTAAGAACTTTTCGTCGCCACAAAAAGTGAAAGTCCCTGTTTTGCCTTCAGGGCAAGGAGCAATAATGGGACTTTCTAAATTTGCCAGGTTAAAATCATTTGATAATAACCAAGGAGATATCTGTTTAAAAGACCAAGAAAAATCGTTTTTCTGACGAGCGGTTGAAGTAATATGACGGCCAAGACCTAGATCACCGACTAGACCGAGAGTAATGGTGGTAATTGACGTAGGAGTAGGGGTAGATCCGCCTTCGCTATTAGGCTCCGGCGGGACAATGGGATTTATAAGAGTTTTAGGAGCAAAAATAAAATATAATAGGAGAGAGAAAATGATTAGAAAAAAAATAAATATCAGTTTAGTTATTGTATTATTCAGTGCTTTATTACTGGGTGCTTGTGGGGTTGAAAAATCTGGAGTGGAAATTGTGAGCTCGCCCATAGCTAAAGTATATCTTAACGGGAAAGAAAGCGGAATGACGCCTTATAAAAATAATTCTCTAGTACCAGGAAAAATTACAATTAAACTAGAAGATGAGGGCAATAGCTGGGAAAGAGAGATAAGACTGGAAAATAATGTGACGACGGTAATTAATTGGAAGCTTAGTGAAGATAATAGTAGTGGTTATATTTTATCAATGGAAAAAAGCGGCGAAAGTGATGGTTTACTTATCAATTCAATTCCTGGTGGGGTAATGATTTTTGTCGATGGAGAATTAAAAGCAATCAGTCCAAATAAAATTGAAAATTTGGGAGAGGGTGATAAAAAAATTTCACTGAGTTATCCCGGTTTTAAAAGTGTTAATTTAATCGTTAAAATGGTTAAAAACTACCAAATAGTAATTGACGCGAAGCTAGAAAAAGAGGAAAAAACAAAAATAAGTGAAGTCTCAAGTCCAACTCCACTTAAACAAATGGTCCCTATGGTTAAAATAAAAGAAACAGAAACTGGATGGCTAAGAGTGAGAAGTAATGCGAGTGGTAGTGGAGCAGAGATAGGCCGGGTCAAACCAGGAGAAAGCTACGAACTACTAAGTCAAAATAACGATTGGTATCAAATTAAATTTGATGATAAAAGCGGGTGGATCTCGGTTAAATACGCCGAAAAAATTTAAGAGTAAAACCAAAAAAGATAATCGCAAGACCAATAAAAACATAAAATTTTTGCTGACTGTTTAAAATCAGGGACAAAAAACCTAATGCCAGACTGAGAAACCAATAGAAAAAAGAAATCCGCCGTCTCCCCCAGCCGAGCTTTAATAGCTGGTGGTGAAGATGATTACTATCAGACTTAAAAGGAGAGTGATGATGCCAAAGACGGTAAACAATAACAAAGATAGCGTCAAGCATGGGCAAACCAAGTAAAAAAATAACTGTGGCAAGCTTGGCTCCCGATAAAATAGAAAGAATGGCCAGTAACAGCCCAGCTAGAGATTTGCCACTATAACCAGGCATGATTTTTTGAGGATAAAAATTGAAAGGTAAAAAACCCAGATAAGCACCGGCAACGGTGAAAGCCAGAATAATTACTGGCCACTGAGTCACATCATTTTGAAATTTTAGACCAAGAATACCAATAAAAATAGCAGAAATAGAAATAAAGCCAGGAAGCTGACCATCTACCCCGGAGGACCAGCCAACAAAATTCATACACCAGACAATCCAAAAGATGGCTAATAGATCAGCTAGAAGCCAGATTGAATGAGTCCCTCCCATAAAGGAAAAAAAGATTTGGGGGTGAGATAAATCAAAAACACCACCAAAGGGATTTGAAACATAGGCAATGCCAATGCCAGCCGCCACCACAATCATGGCAGAAATAAAATTAGTAAAGAGACGAAAAAGAGGACTTATGTCTTTTAAATCGTCGAAAAGGCCAATTATTAAGGCAAAAAATGAGGCCATTAAAATACCAATTAAATGCTGATCTAAGGGCAAAAAGATTAAAGAAGTTATAAAAACACTGATAAAGATTGGTAGGCCACCACCTCTCGGAACAGGCCTCGTAGCCGTGGCATTACCACTTTTTAGTTGTTTGATTTTTGGATTTTCGATCCAATGATGAGCATGGAAAAATTTAATTACCAAAGGGGTAATAAAATAAGAAATTAAAAAAGCGGTAGGTAAAGCCAGTAAATAAAGAAAATTCATTAGATTGCCAGGCTTATAATCTGTAAAAGTGAAATGATAGAAAAGAGAGAAATAATAAATCCAAAAATCACTAAAAGTTGAGAGAGGAGAATTTTTTTGGTGTAAAAATAAAGAGCCAGAAAATAATTTATAAGTAAAGTAATTAAGGAGAATAAGGGAAGAATAAAAATTGAAGCTGAAGAGGATAACCAGGATTGGCCCCAAGGGCGGGAAAAATAAATTGGAATTTCAGGAGGTAATTGATTATAAAACCAAGTAATTATAACTATTTGGGCTAGGAACAAAAATAGACTATAACGGAAAAAACGGGAGTTCAGACTACCCTGCCAAAACTTACCTAAATTACCAAAAAAAGAAGAAAAAACATTCATGATTTAGTCTCGAAATTTAAAAAGGTAAGCGGAACCAATCTGGTCAATAAGAACATAATAATTAGCGATAAAATCATCAAGCTGCGGAAAGGGGCGTGAAGGCTGAGGATAATAAATTATTAATTTGGGAGTAGTTAATTTAAGCTGGGAAATGGTCAGGTCGTGAGCTCTAAAATCGACAACATGATAAGAAACGAGATACTTGGTGGCTGGAAGCCGATCACTTAGGGGAAAGAGATAAGACTGATCTCCCCAAACGTAAATTTTGTCACTCGGACTCGTCAGGGATTTTATTTTACTAGCCAGGAGATAATTTTGAGACATGTCATAACCAAAATACTGCCGGTAATTATCAGTGTTTTTTTTGCCAAGAGCATAACTATAAAAGTTAAGATAATATGGTAATACAGGATAAAAATAAAATTTATAGCGAAGAAGAGAAACAGTAAAGAGAGAAAAAACAAAAAGAACCCATAATTTTGATTTCAAAAAGAAAAATAGGAGAAGACAAAGAGGAGGTAAAACCTGAATTAAATAATGAGGATAAGGCCGGCCGGAAAGTAAAGCCCCAAAAAGAGCGGCAAAAAACCAAGATGAAAGAAAAAAAATGTTTTTAGAAATTTTTTTGAAATGAAAAAGAAGAAATGAAATAAGCCAAAGTATTAAAAGAACTATCCCCCGATTAATTAAGCCACTGGAGGCAACAGAGGCTTGTTGATTCCCGGTTGACCAGGAAGAGAGATAGCCAAAATTTTGAAGTAACGCGGCAAAAAGAAAAGGCTGGAGAGCACCCTTAAGAGCAAAATAGATTAAATAAAGAGTAATCGGAACTAAAAAAGAAAAAGAAAAAATAAAAAGATTTTTAAGTTTTGATCTGTAAAAAATTAAAAGCCAAAGACAAAGAAAAGCAAATTCAATCGCTACGGGAACTTTGATGGTAAAAGCCAGACCAAGCAGAAGACCCGCTGACGCTAAAGCTTTGGGGGGCAAGCTAGAAACTGAGGAATATTTATAAAGAAAGTAAACGGCAAGAATGGTGGGAAGGAGCATGAAAACTTCAGCATTGGCGATATTACCCTCAAAAAGAGGGATGGAAGTAAGAACTAAAAAAAGGAGAGTTGAATACTGGGCAAGTCTCGGGGATAAAAAATTTTTAGCTAATCGATAAAAGAAATAAATAGTAGGAATCATGACTAAAAACAAGAGTAAGCGAAAACCAAAAACCGTATGTGTCAAGGCGGCCAGATAATAAAGAGTTGGGGGTTTATTGTCATGTATTTGCTGAAATAACAATAGACCGTGGCGAAGAGCCTGTCCTATGGCTAAATATATTCCCTCGTCGCCATACCAATAGGGTTCAAAGAGTGAAGGTAAACGGAGAAGAAAAAATAGAATGGCGTAAAACATATTATCTTTATTTTACACTAGAGGTCTTGACAGTCGTCTTATATTCAAGACGGCGACCAAATAGAAGTCGGGTATGGGAATGAAGTCCGGGCAAGACTGACATGGCCAGAGTGGCGATAGGCATCATTGGCCACTGAAGAATATTTTTAAGAATGTTCCAAAAACCCTTTTTTTGATAGGCTGGGCGAAGTTTCCAATCGAGAACAATGAGAATAAACATCGGAATAAGACAAATAGTCAAAATAAGATTAGCAATTCTAGGAAGGTTGTAACCAAGAGTAGTATTGAAAAAATAAGGGTTAAGGGCAACGGGCAAAGAAGTCCCAAGAGTCAAAATAAACCAGTTGCTGGACCAGATAAAATGGGTTTGAACTAGTTTATAGAGGCGGAGAGCCCTCGTTAGCCAGGGAATCTCAGGGTGAAGACGAGACTGCTCAATAGCATAAGGAATATCAATTGCCCCCCAGGCATGACGAAGACACTGATTGTAGCGATTTTTTAGAGCCGAAAAATAATTTTTTCCGTCTGGAGCATCAACAATAGTTGGCAAAAAAATAGGATTGACTAAGGTTTTTCCACCAGTGGCAAAAAAGGTCTGTAAAAAAATGTGCCAATCTTCGGGAATCATATCGGGATCCCAATAGCCAACCGAATCAATTAATTTGTAGGAAGAAGAATAGCAGGAATAGTTAAAGAAAATGCCATCGGGCTCCTGAATATTGGCAATGTGAATGGCATTACCCATAGTTCCGGTGATTCTAATAAAGGCGGGGACACTATTAATATTGTGGTGCCAAAAAATGGGTGATTGCCAAAAGCGAAAATAACGGTTTGGATTTGAGGCAAAATTATAGGTCAGGGCAGAAAAATATTTGGGGTTAAAAATAGTATCAACATCACAAGAAGTTAAGGTACAATTTTCAATCTTCAATCTACAATTAGGATTATCAAGATAATGCTTTTTGAAATATTTAGCGGCCCAGGCTTCATTGGTGTGTTTACCGGCAATTTCGCCGGGTAAATTGCTGGGATGTTCAGTAAAAGTTAATGATCCAAAAACTGATTTATATTTTTTTTGAAAATAATTAATTGTTTTTTGATTATTTTCTTCCCCGGCTCGGGCTTCTTGNNACTAGAAAAAGCCATTTCAATAATCTCGAGGGGCTCTTTGTAGGAGGAAATAATGACAACGTGATTAATATCTTGATAGTGTAGCCAGGAAGCCCGAAAATCCTGTTTAAATTTTTCAAGCCAATTTGTATTTTTGGCTTTTTGAATTTTAAAATAGCCAAAAACGGCTAAAATAGCGGATTTAAATGACTTGTAAAGCCAGTAAACTAAAAAAGCCAGGACAAAGTAAGCGACGACTTTTGGCAATAAGAATGATCCCCAGATAGGAAAAAGAATCACAAACCAAGCAAAAATGCCGGGGATCATTTCATAAAAGCGATATCTTCTAGTATTTTTATTCATTTGAGACTTAGGTATTATAACAATAAGAGGGTAAAATACGTTAATGAACGAGCTAAAAACAGCAATTAATAAAACACGAAATTATGCAAAAAAATACGGACAAAGTCTTAATGACCAGCAGTTGTTTTTGAGATTAATTTCACAAAAGAGCTATCGATTGACTGAGATAATGGGGAAAGGAAATAAAAAGATAACCCAAAATGACTGGCAAAATAAATTAAAGAAAGCAGAATTGTTTACTCAAAAATATTTGGGAAAAATGGAAGGTATTTTAATGGTAGGAGTGACTGGATCGGTGGCCGCGGAATTTGCCTTTAAAAATGAAGATATTGACCTTTTAATAGTGACCAAAAATAATGAACTATGGTGGTGGCGATTATATCTAAGATTTTTTATTTGGTGGCATAAAATTCCTCATCGAAAATTTGGGGAAAAAGAAAATGCTGATGAATTTTGTTTTAATTTGTGGCTCGATGAAAATAATCTCAGCATCCCCAAAAACAAAAGAAACTTAAAAAATGCCACCGATTTAATTTTGATGAAACCGGTTTGGGAAAAGAATAATATCTATTATAAATTTTTGAAAAACAATAAATGGGTAAAAAAATATTTAGCGACAGGATA
>DHGB01000029.1 GCA_002402535.1 Candidatus Shapirobacteria bacterium UBA4809 | reverse complement strand
ACAAAGAATTCGAAGAGTTTATGAAGAAGTGAACGGAAAAAAACCTAAAGATTAAAATCTAAATCTACCTCTTACCCCTCCTTTGAGGAAATAACTTAAATCTAAATCTACCCCTAACCCCTCCTTTGAGGAAATAACTTAAATCTAAATCTACCCCTAACCCCTCCTTTGAGGAAAGGAGGGGGATAGAATAGAGAATGAAATATGTTTGTCCTGAAGAGATCAGAATGAGAAACGGGGCTTTGAAATATCTAGATGAATTAAGAATGTTGGCGAGGAATAATCGAAAGAATCCAACCGAAGCGGAAAAGATCTTTTGGATAAAATTACGAGATAGCGACCACGTATTTTTAAGACAAAAACCAGTCGGAAAATTTATATTAGATTTTTATTGTTCCAAATTGTTATTGGCGATTGAAATAGATGGTGATTCTCATGACAATAAAAAATATACAGATAATGAAAGAGATTTGTACTTTGAGCAAAGAGGAATAAAAACGGTTAGGGTAGAAAATAGAGAGGTATTTAACAGAGATATTGATAAGAAAATTGAAATAATAATTAAAAAAAGAGAAGAAGAATTGAAATTTTAAATCACCCCGAGTCTCTTCTTTGAGGAAAAAGGGAGAGGACTATAAATACTCGATTATATTTTTCCCTCCTTTTTCAAAGGAGGGTTGGGGTAGATTTAATTGTTTTCTTCGAGATTGATTATTCGTTGCAATATTGCCAGACTACCTAAATAGACTGGCTCTATGCCGGCGAGATTGAGAGAGCCAGCACCGAGGTTTTTAGCCTTGGAATAGGGAGTATCGGAAGTATAGTTGATAATACCAATATCAAAAGGAGCGGAATTTAAATCAATCATGGTGCCACGAGGAGTTTGTTGATCATGGGTGGCCTCGGTAATGGCGGAGAGAAAAGGGCCGGTCTCCATTTCAATAATGGTCAGATTATTTTCAGAATATTTTTTGAGAAGAGCTTCGTTTTCAAGAAAGGTGCCGAGGACAGTAACTGATTTTTGCTGGGTTAAAATTGAACCCTGGGTGTTGGTATAAGGAAAAAAGGTGTTGAAACAATTTTTATAAACATAAGAATTCTGAGTGTGTTCGTCAAAGGTGAGACGGGGAATCTGAAGATCGCCAATTTCGGAATTGAGAACGGCGGCCTTACCTAAAATATAGACACCTTTAAGATGAGAAACATTTTCAAGAAGCTCGCTTAAGATATGGTAGGCGGCAAAACCAAGTGGATAATCAATATTAAAAATAAGGGCGTCACTAGCGGCAATTTTTGATGGTTTGCTGATTTTAAGACGAGGGTCTAAAAGAGTTGATTTTGGGAAATTTTTGAGCGGGAAAATCTGAGTATTGAGGTTGAGGTGGGTGGAGGAAGGGAGGGAAATTATACCTAAGCGATTTTGGATTTTTTGCCAATCACTTTGATATTTTTTATCTTTGACTAAATATTTTGATAAGTAATAGAGATAATCGTTTTGGTGAATATAAGGAGAGAGCTCAGAGTAGTTTTGAGGAGAGAGTTTTAAAAGAGTTTTTTCGGACTGAAGGGCGAAACCGGTTACTAAATTTAACAGGGAATGGGCGTTGCTACTAACAAAGTAGATTGTTTGATGAGAGATGTGGCTAGCCTTTGCAGAAAGCCTCGGCGGGCTAAAAGCGGTGGCGATATTTTTCCACCAACGCTGGGTGGTTTTGGTGTAATCGATCCAGGAGCTGGCGAGGAGACGAAGACGAAGATTTTGGGGGCGGTGATAAATCCGCCTTAAACGAAGGCGCCAATTTTTGCCAAGGGCGGTCTTTATATTTTGCCAATCTTCAGAAGATATTTGAAGTAATTTTAATCCTTCGACAGGCTCAGGATTATTAATAAAAACGTCTTTAAATTCGGAATACTGGGGATAGGCAGAAGTGGCAATTTGATGAAACTTGTTCCATTCGATTTGATAGGCGAGGAGAAGGTTGACGATATCGTCAATATCGGAAATAGAGGAAAGAAAAGAGGCAAGAAGGCCAGTTTTGAGATCAAAATAGTGAGTGCGACGACGGGCGGTGGCAGTGGATTTTTTCCATTTGGTGACATCGCCAAAGCCATGATCGAGAAAAATCTGGGGATTTTGACCCATGACAATAGTTTTGGCACGGTCGACATCTTTAGGAAGACGGAGAAGGGAATAGATTAGGGCGGAGGGATCGAGGTGGGTGGAATCGGCGGCAAAGGGATGCAAAATAGAGTCGATCTTTAGGTAAGAAGAGGTGAGGGAGTGGAGAGTAATTTCGAGATTGCTTTTGAGGGCGCTGCGGTAGGTACGAAGATGAAGATCGATAGAGTTAATTGAGGACATTAAACAATTATCAATTTTCAATTATCAATTATCAATGGGTAGAAAAAAATCTAAAGACTAAGGTCTAAAACAAAAAAAGAAAAAAGTCTTCAATCTTCGATCTACAATTTTTAATCATTAATTATAAATGGTATTATTTAATACAAATGTTAGAGGTATGTTTTTACATAGATCATCGAGGGAGAAATCCGGTTGGAGATTTTTTGGATAAAAATAAAAGAATAAAAATAAAGGCGACAATGATAATTAAAAATATCAATGAATTTGGATTAATATCAGCCATTCCTCACCTAAAGAAATTATCGGGATTGCCGTTGTGGGAAATACGAATTTTAGGGAAAGAAAGCGCCAGAATTTTGTATGTCAACAAAGATGGAGAAAAAATTGTGTTGCTACATGCGTTTAAAAAGAAGACAAATAAAACGCCAAAGAAAGAAATTAATATTGCGGTAGGGAGGTTAAACGAATTATTATCTTGATATTTATATTGTATACGATATAATTACTTTATGAAACTTTTATCATTTGAAGAATATTTTAAGAAGAGTCTGAAGGATCCTGAGTTTAAACAGCTTTGGGAAAAGTCAGAAATTGAATATCAATTGTCACGACAAATAATCAAAAAACGGCTGGAGAAGAAGATGTCACAGAAGGAATTGGCCAAAAAAGCCGGTACAACTCAAGCAATTATTTCTCAAATTGAGAACTCATCTCTGAATCCATCGGTGGATTTACTCAAACGTATATCTGTTGGATTAGGATCAAAATTGAGTATTCAGATTTGATGAGTGAGGGAATTATTACAAAGAAAAAAGTCTAAAGCCTAAAGCCTAAAAAAGAAAAAAAATGAGGAATAAGTAGGGGAGAGATGGTATAATTTTGTCATGGGTGATGAAAGTTATGTAAGTAGTGTTTTTTTGGCCGAGGCACACGGGGGAACTCAGATTGGTGAAGGGTTTGATGATTTAAAGGAAAAATTTAATAATCTGAAATTGGCTGAACCAGCTGGAGTCGATAAAAATAGTTTAAGTGAAAAAACAACGGAATTTTTTGAAACCTTCGCAAAAGGATATAGGTCGGTTGAACATTTGGAAGAAATTGCTAGAGATAGCAACATGACCGAAAGACAAAAACAATTTGCAATGAATAATCTGGATCTGCTGGGAAAAGTGGTTTATGACTCGGTTCGAAATGATGAAAAATTTAAGGGACTAATTGGAGCTGGTAATGCGAGCGGAATTGACGAAAATTTACCCAAGGAATTTAAGGGAATAGGAAAAATAGTGTTGACGAATGTTTTTGAAGAAGGTCCAGTGCTCGAGACCCTAAGAGAATTAGACAATAGTAAAATGGGATTGAGAAGGATGCCGGAAGACGAGATAAAAGAGAAACGAATAAAAGAAATGGTTAATAAAACAATTCGAAAATTGGCAAATATGGATAATTTAACTCCCGGACAGAATTTTGACAAAGAAATGTCACTAGGATATTTGAGGCTTGAATTGGAAGATGACAAAACCGGAAAATCGAAAAGTGAAAAAAAGAACAAACAAAAGACTGAGATTGAGATGTCTCAATATGATCAATATGAATTGATGAAAAGAGAAGAGGCGAAAAAGCAAGTTTTTATTGTTAATAAGGGGAGAGAAAACTGGTAAACATTACTAATTTTATAATTATTGATAAAATATAAAATAGAATAATATGGCTACTGAAGCAATGGACCGAGGAGGATCACCAATTTTAACAAAAGGTTTTTATGGTGGTTCTTTTATTGAGTCTAGGATCGGCTTACCACCAACTGAACTATATAATGTTGGAAGTTCAAAAGACCGACAAATAGTATTTTATAATGGTGTAGCACAGTTGGCTGGATCAGGTGCTTATATGAATTATTGGAGATCTGGAGGGGCAATGAGTTCCTTAAAATCTGAATTTTCTGTGGCATATGAAAATGCAAGGGCTCGAGCAGGAGTAATAATCCCTGAATCGATAAAAGTTAATTACGAGGATAGAATCGAGGCTTATGTAAGTTGTATGGGGCTTGCTGATGGAATTCAACACTGTGATGGATCAATGTCAACTTTAGCTGAGCAAATAATTCCTCAAGAACACGAGATATCTCTTGGTTGGGATGAACACAAAGCGGAGTTAATGCTTAACGACCCGGCAGTAGTTTTTCCACTTTCTTGGATTAGAGATTTTGCTGATAGGGGTGTTTTGCCATACTATTGGTACAAAGAGAAGGAAGAAAAAGATCCCACCTCAATTCCAACATTTATAACTAAAACAGCGGAGTTGTTGCACTCAAACCCAGATTGGCAAAAATATCGAGCTGCATATGAAATTCCAGATGATATAGAAAAATCTTTGGTAAAAATAGCAATGTCATTTTACATTGTAGAAGATTTGCCATATCTCCAGAAGGGATTAAAAGAAGGAACTAAAAAATTCACAGATTCAAGAGCCCAGAGGATAGCGAATCCTGATAGTTCAAGTTGTGGGTTTTTACCTTTTGATAATGTTTATTATTCGACAATAATGGATCCGACTGGTGTCTTGAAATTTAAGCAGGTGTTCACAAATAGACCTGATATTATCAATGAAATAGACGGTTTTTTTAAATTTGCTGACGAGAATTATTCTGGAGGAATGGGGAGAAAAAGACCCTATGAAATGTCAGTAAAAGATCTTAAAAGACAAGGTAAGGTGTGGGATTTATTAGTGGGAGGTTCACAAGGGTCAGGTCTATCAGACTTTTCAAAATTTGGGGAAGCTATCTATGCTCTATGTAATTTGTATAATATTCAACCTGATAAAGGAAGTCGTTCAGATATTTTGGGTTATATGGTTGGTGAGGCGGTATATTTTAAAACATTAGCGCTAATGTCTGGGGTTCCTAATTCAGAATCTGCAAAACAATTAAGGAGGGTTCTTTCCCTTGGTGTTTTTGATACTCCAGAAGAATTAGAAAGAGTGACTGCGGGGGTATTAGGTGCTCAGGGAGTTGGTTTTTATGGAGCGTTGCAAACGGTAGCTCAATTTGATTTACATATTGGAACCGAGCATTACAATCAAGCAATAGCAATGTTAAAAACAGGAATTAAGGATCCTAAAAAGGCACTACTTGGTCAAAAAGCAATGGTCGGGGCGGCAGCATTCAATCGTCTAACAGGATCCGGTGGAAAAAAAAGATAGGCATTCTTTATATGTTTTCTGAATCTGGGGCTGGTGGTATCTGATCTTTGAATTTTTTATCAAGAGGAATATAAGAAGATATTTTTGACTTGTTTTTTTGATTGTAATTCATATTTTAGTAAAAAATAATTATATACCAGAATTATCGGGAGCCTCGGGAATCGATGCTTTCGGTTTCATTCTTTGCTGAGAATAGCCAGATGGTCCAGGTGAGGCAGATTTTGGTCTTTCTACTTCTGGTTCTGTTTGTTTCTTGGGCATGATTCTTTCTCTGTCGTCAAGGAATCCTGTGTATCTGTGAAGGGCGTCACTGGCTTTTCCGGGTACGGCCATAACACCACCAAAGCTTTCACCTATAGCCTTACCAAAATCG
>DHGB01000052.1 GCA_002402535.1 Candidatus Shapirobacteria bacterium UBA4809 | reverse complement strand
TAGAAATATATAAACTACCCCAAAGCCGAGTGTTACCAAATAGCGGTTATTACTGGATAAAAAAAATTCGGGACTGGTTTTGGCAAAAATTTAGTTTTGATGAAGAAAAGATAATTCAAATAACTTTAATATTGGCAGATAAAAAAGTCTCTGAAGCCAGAAACCTGATGGAAAAAGAAAAATATAGTTTAGCCCTAGACAGCTACCATAAAGCTATAGAAAAATTAACAGAGGCGAAAAATCTGATTAATAAATTTGAAAATAAGCCTATCTATAAAAATGAGATAAATAATCAAATAAAAAAGATGGCAGAAGTATACAGAAAGATGATTGAAGAAGTGGGTAAAAATGATAAAATCGATGAGCAAAAATATTTAAGGCTTTTGCAAGAAATAAATGAGTTTGAAAAAAAACAAAATTAAGAGAAAAAGGCTGATCTGGTCACTGGTAATAGTGGCTGCTGGTATATTACTTTACTTGCTTTTCAAAGATATACCCAACCCCAAAAAGTTAGGATCTGGAGAGTATGCCGAATCGTCACAGATAATGGATAGAAACGGAAAAATGCTTTATGAGATTTATGCGGATAAAAATAGAACCAGTGTAACCCTTGCCGATATTCCGGACAAAATGATTAAGGCAACTCTAGCAATTGAAGATAATAATTTTTATAAACACGCTGGTTTTGATATCAAGGGAATAATTAGAGGTTTATATCGAACGATCTTTCAAAAAAGACTTCAGGGGGGTTCGACCATAACCCAACAGCTAGTAAAAAACGCCTTACTCAGTCCGGAAAGAACCTGGGAAAGAAAAATTAAAGAGGCGCTGCTGACAATAATTACGGAAATTATGTATAGTAAGGATGAAATTTTGGAGATGTATTTTAATCAAACTCCGTACGGAGGAATTATGTGGGGAGTAGAGTCAGCCGCAAGGGGAATTTTTGATAAAAATGTCAAAGACTTGAGCCTGGCAGAAGCAGCTTTAATTGCCGGCCTACCCGGATCGCCAACAAAATACTCCCCTTTTGCTCATCCAGACGCAGCCAAAAACAGACAAGAACTAGTACTAAAAAGAATGGAAGAACTGAAATATATTAGTAAAGAAGAATATGAGAAGGCAATAAAAGAAGAATTGAATTATAAGCTTAACAGAAATGAGATTAATGCTCCTCATTTTGTTTTTTATGTCAGAGAACAATTAATAGAGAAATATGGAATTAAAAAGGTAACTGAGGGAGGCTTAAAGGTCTGGACCACTCTTGACCCAGATTTACAAAAATACGCCGAGGAAGAGGTGGCAAAGGAAATTGAAAAACTTAAAAAACAAAAGGTGAGCAATGGAGCGGCTCTAATAACCGAGAGCAAAAGTGGTCAAATATTGGCCATGGTTGGATCAAAAGATTATTTTGATAGTGAAATTGATGGCAAATATAATGTGACAACGGCACTTCGACAGCCAGGTTCATCAATAAAGCCACTGAATTATGCCCTGGGAATAGAAAGCGGAAAGGTGACAGCGGCATCAGTTTTTAATGACGAAGAAACTTGTTTTAAAGTTGAGAATCAAAAAGCTTATTGTCCAACAAACTACGGTTATCGGTATTTTGGACTTCAAACTTTAAGAAATTCACTCGGTAATTCTTTAAATATCCCCGCGGTAAAAATGCTGAGCTTAAACACGGTTCAAACATTTGTAGCATCGGCCTCAGCTATGGGAATTAGTACTTTTAAAAATTCTAGTGATTATGGACTATCACTAACACTGGGAGGCGGTGAGGTCTATATGACTGATATGGCCGTGGCTTTTGGTGTTTTTTCAAACATGGGAATAAGGCAAAATTTAGTTTCAATTTTGAAGGTGGTGGATAAAAATGGGGAAATTTTAGAAGAATATAATTATTTTCCGGGCGATAGAGTCTTATCTCCAGAAACGGCTTTTATTGTGGCTGATATTTTATCCGATGATGGGGCGCGAAGTATGGTTTTTGGGAGGGGCTCAATGTTAAATATTAAGGGCCACCCTGAAGTAGCAGTAAAGACGGGAACAACCAATGAGATGAGAGACAACTGGACGATAGGATTTACCCCAGAATATGTGGTGGCAGTCTGGGTCGGAAATAATGATAATTCAAAAATGGGTTATCTCGTCTCGGGAACTACTGGCGCTGCCCCAATTTGGAATCGAATAATGAGTAAGGTGCTGGAAAATAAAGCCGTAAAAAATTTTACGCGACCTAGTGGGGTAATTACAATAAATGTCTGTAATTTAACCGGACAATTGCCACCCGAGGGAGGTTGCGATTCACACAACGAACTTTTTAAAAAGGAATTTGTCCCAAAATTAAGAATCCCTTTACAAAACAACATCTTGATTGATAAAACAACCGGTAAAATTGTAAAAGAGGGTGAAAATAACCCCAATGCGGAGTGGCAAAATAGACTCAGTGTTCAAGAGGCGACAGGAGAATGGGTTTGTTTAGATTGTCCGAAAGATGAAGAGAATAATTAATTTTTTTATTTATATTGGTAAACCATTTTTAACTATAATTAAAAGCCTGTCGAAAATAAAACTGCCAAAAGATATTTTTATTAAAAGGAAAAAAAGAAAAAATATTCTCCTCAAAAAAAATAAATTAATCAGAATTAATAAAAAAAAAGTATTTTTAAATTGGAAATATCCGGCTTTATTTTTGCTGACCTTGCTCATAACTGGTTTACTATTGTGGATTTACCAAAGAATTTTTAGCGATTTACCGAATATTAATGAAATATATAATCCACCAAAATTGTCGACAAAGATTTATGACCGACAAGGACTACTTTTATACCAATTTCATGAAGATGAAGATCGAAGCTGGGTAAATTTGTCTCAAATTCCCCCAGATTTAATTTCGGCGACGCTGGCAATAGAAGATAAAGATTTTTACGAGCATCATGGTCTCAGCATCAGGGGAATTATAAGAGCAATGATTTTTAACTTTAAAAATACCGGCGAAGAAAAGTTGAGAGGAGGATCAACTATCAGTCAACAACTGGTAAAAAATGTATTTCTTAATGGAGAAAAAAGCTGGGAAAGAAAGATAAAAGAAGCCATACTGGCAATAATGCTTGAAAATAAGTTGAGTAAAAATGAAATTTTGGAAAGATATTTTAATCAAGTTCCCTACGGGGGAAACATATATGGAGTGGCAGAAGCGGCTGGTCGCTACTTTGGGAAAAAAGTCGAAGATTTAAATTTGGCAGAGGCCACTTTTTTGGCTGGATTGCCAGCCGCCCCTGGTTCATACTCCCCTTTTAATGAAGAGGGATTTAAACTGGCAAAATCAAGACAAGAACATGTTTTAAATGAAATGGTGAATGCTAAAATGCTCGATTTTGAAAAAGCTGAGACGGTCAAAAAGATGGAAATAAAAATTATTGGGGAAAAAAGAAATATTTTGGCGCCTCATTTTGTTTTTTATGTCAAAAACTATTTAGAAAAATTGGGTTTTACGGAAGTGGGTAGACAGGGCCTGCGAGTAATAACTAGTTTAGATTATGATATTCAAAAGGAAGCGGAAAAAATTGTCAAAGAAGAAGTGGACAAAGCGAGTCGATTAAAAATTAGCAATGGAGCTAGTGTCATTTTAGACGTAAAAACAGGTGAAATACTTGCCTTAGTTGGCTCGAAAGACTATTTTGCAACTGATATTGACGGAAAATTTGATGTGGTTACCCAGGCCCTTCGACAGCCAGGCTCGTCCATAAAACCGATCAATTATTTACTAGCATTAAAAAAAGGAAAAAACCTCTGGGATACGATTGAAGATAAACCAGTAAGATATAAAATAGCTGGTCAAAAAGATTATACCCCTCAAAACTATACTGGAAAATATTTGGGAACAGTAACCCTAAGAACAGCCCTAGCCTCCTCTCTTAATGTTCCCTCAGTAAAACTGCTTAATGAAAACGGGGTTGATAATATGATTGATTTGGCTCAGGATATGGGAATTAACACCTGGACCGACAGATCTCGATTTGGTCTATCTTTGGCCCTCGGGGCAGGAGAAGTAAAAATAATCGAGATGGCAGGAGCTTATAGTGTCTTTGCGAATTTGGGAAATAAAGTCGAGGTAAATCCAATTTTGCAAGTTGACAATTATCTTGGAGAGATGGTTTATAAAAAAGAAACAAAAGCGGAAAAAATTGCTTCGGAAATCGATACTTTTTTGATTAATAGTGCCCTGAGTGATAATCAGGCCAGAGCGCCTATCTTCGGGACTAATTCTCTCCTACAAATAAAAGGTAAAACCGTGGCGGTGAAAACTGGAACTACCAATAATCTGAAAGATAACTGGTGTATTGGCTGGACGCCAACATATCTGGTAGCGGTCTGGGTTGGCAATAATGACAACTCGCCGATGAGCTGGGTAGCCTCCGGAATTTCTGGAGCGACTCCAATTTGGAATCGAACAATGAGATTTTTAATTGACGAGAAAAAAAATGAAAACTGGGAAACGCCAAAAGGTTTATATAAAGTTGAAACTTGTGGTAAAAATGAATGGTTTCATGATGGTAATGAAAAGAAAATAAAATGTATTTCACCGACTCCAACCCCAGTCTTGTCTATTTAAGTAAATGCCAATAAAAGATCGTAACGAGATTTGAAAAAACCTCAATTTCAGGAGAATCTGAATTAATTTTTCCGGGAATTTTGGCATATATTTCAAATTGATTTTTGGGGGTAGAAATTTTAGATAATATTTCAAAAGACTCAGAATTGTCTTTTATTTTTTCAATAACTTTTACCCCCTCAGGTAAATATTTTTTGGCGTAGGAAGGCTCGTGAGGAGTAGTAAGATAACTAAAATCAGGGGAAGAATTAAATTTTGAAGAATAGGAAAAATCGGTAACCCCGATAGACCTAACAAAAACTGACCAATTTTCAGGTATTTCAGGTGAAAATTTTGAAAGCGAAAAAGAAAGGCTGGGCATTTTAAATTTTTTTATATCAAAAGATTGAAACTCCCGATAAAACCAAAAAGAAAAACTAAGACCAACTGTGAGCAGTAAAAAAAGAATAATGGTGGTCCGTTTTTTTCTTAATTTATCAACGTCATTGATAGTTTCGACAAGGTCAAGCTGCTTCCCTTCTTCTGAAGGAAATTGTTTAAGTTTTTTATTTGATTTTAGAGACATNNCCAAGGGCGGAAACAACCGAGGCGGAATTATGAATCCCCCAGGAAAGGCATTGTTCCAGAGAATAATTTTGCATCAAGCCGGCCACAAATGCAGAACCAAAGGCATCACCGGCTCCAGTTTCGTCGACGGCGTGGGTATTAATAATTGGAGAAAATAGGGTCTCACTNNAAATAATTTTAATTTGTCATAAAAAGATGAGTTCTTATGACTGGTATTAGTTAAAATTTCAGCTTCCGGACGGTTAAGTAAGAGGAAGTCGAGGTGTTTCAAAAGAGGGATAAGCTGACGACGCTGCTTTAGTTCCCGAAGACCAGGATTAAAGGAAATTTTGATATTATTCTCTTTGGAAAAACCAATTAATTCCTCAAGTAAGGGCAGATTGCCTTCAAGGGAGGTAAGATAAAGCCATTTGGTTTTCAGTCTATCCCAGGGTATATTTTTACTTTCAAGCCGGGTCGAACCTCGACTCGTTAAAATAGAACGAGTGCCATTTGAAGAAACTAAAATAAGGGAAAAATCGCTGCGGTCTTTTTGGTTGACAATTAGAAACTGGCGATTAATTTTTTCATTGATGAGATCAGTCTGAATGTACTCCGATAAAGGATCATCTCCGATTAATGAAATTAGAGATGTTTTTAATCCGAGGCGAGAAAAAGTGGTGGCAGAATTGGTGGCTCCCCCACCACTACAGATTAGGGATTCTGAAATTTCGTTTTTACTGGATCTTTTTAATGATAAAAAACGCTTATTTTCAAGAAGCTCGGCTGATTTAATAAAAATATCAGTGGTGGCAGCACCAATGGAGATGATGTCAAACATAATTTAATTGTAAATCAATATACTTGATTATGTGAACCAATATCAAAAAAGATTACTTTATTTGCTGATAAATAATAATAAATTATCCTAATATCACCGCTCACAGAAAAGGCTCTCAGATTTTTTTTCTGGCCAATTAATGGATGATCTTTTAGAAGATAATCCTCGGGCTTGACTTGAAATAATTCAATCCTTTTTTTTACTTGAGAAAGTAATTTTGAATTTGACTTAATACGTTTATCGTATGATTTAATAAAGTTACGATGAAGTTCTATTTGGATCATCAAGATATTTAAACATATCTTTAGTATTATTAAATACAATTGTTTTTTCTCGTCCACGATTAAGATCGTCAATCATCTTGGAATAACGGCGATCATTTTTGACAGATAAAACAACTGGTTTAGATTGAAAAGAAATATCAAAATTATTCAGAGCCAGCTGTTGTAAAAAGATACGTATAGAATCCTGAAGATTCGTAAAACCAAGTGATTTAGCACCTGCTAGAGCCCGATCCCTGAGATCGGTTTTGATGGGAATTTGGAGATTAATGGTTTGACTCATACATTGTTATTATATTGTTTTGACAATGTTTTGTCAATGAGAAAAACTTATCAGATTTTGCTTCACTATCTCTTTAACATCGTTAATGACAGGAGTAAGGTATTCATATAATTTTTCACCATGCCCAAGAGTAAGCTGATGACGAAGTGAGTCAATAAATTTTAGACGTAGGCTGGTATTGATATTAATTTTGACTACCCCTAAACTAATAGCACTTTGGATTTGGTCAAGAGGGACTCCGGAGCCACCATGAAGAGTCAAGAAGGTATTTCCCAAAGTTTGTTTAATTTCAGAGAGAAGGCTGATATTTAGGTGTTCGGGAAGATCATTATTTACACCGTGTAAATTACCAATAGATAAGGCGAAAAGATCAGCCCCAGTTTCGGCCATAAAACGCTTGGCCTCCGAGGGACTGGTAAAGGAATCGGATGAGGGGGTCGCACCCACTAGATTGATATGATTAAATTCAACCTCAATTAGGGCACCGGGGTACTTTTCTTTCATTTGGCTAACAAAATATTTGGTGGTAGCGAGATTGGTGTCAAAGTCCATTTTTGAACCATCAAAATGAACCATATCAAAACCAATTTTTAAACAGTGTTCAAGACGGCGAACGTCGTAACCATGATCGATATTTAAATATATCGGGAGACCTTCAGAATTAGCTTTTTTAACGAGCATCAAAAGCCTTTCAGCCCCAATAAATTTATCTTCGGAGGGAGAAAGCTGAACAAGACAGGGAAGGTTTAGCTCTGAAACGGCCATTTCTACTGCCTGATAAATCTCAAAAGAATCGATGTTAAAGGCGGGCAGGGCTTGATGTTTTTGTTGATAGTCTGAGAGTAAATTTTTTAAAGGAATCATGATTTAGATAATAACTTTTTTAACGATTCAATAATAGCTAAGGGAGAAAGGCCGTAGTGGTGATATAAATCAAAATAGTTTACAGCTGATTGACCAAAAGAATCGTCGACAGCCAGGTGAATAAATTTAGATTTTATCCCCGAAGATAAAATTAAATTTGCGATGGCATCACCAAGACCACCATTTTTTTGATGATCTTCAATGACAAGACAACGACCAGTTTTTTTAATTGATTTTAGAATAGTGTCTGAGTCTAGAGGTTTAATCGAGGAACAGTTAATGATGTCCAATGAATATTTTTTAAAATCATCAGAAAATAGCTGAGTTAAGATGGGACCATAACCAAGAACAGTAATATTACGACCGGATTGAATTAATTGAGATTTACCGATAGTAAAGGATAATTTTGGTGGATAAACTTCAGTGGTAGGGGGGCGAACTAGTCGAAGATAGGCTGGGTGAGGACTACTGGCAAGAACTGGGAGCATTTTTTTCATCTCGACGGCATCTAGAGGAGCAAAAACTTCCATGGTGGGTAGAGAGCGCATGAGAGCGATGTCTTCGAGCATCTGATGAGTGGCTCCAAGGTCACCACTCATGAGACCAGCATGTGAACCGACAATTTTGACATTTTGGTGGTTGTAGCAAATAGACTGTTTAATTACTGCCCAGTTTAGGGCAGGAGAAAAACAAGCAAAAGAAGTTAAGAATACAGTTTTACTGGAGGCGGCCAGACCAGCGGCAACCGCGGCAGCGTTTGATTCGGCGATCCCACATTCGATAAAACGACTCTTAAAACGAGCAGCGAATCTATCAAGATAAAGCGAGGGACGAAGACCAATATCAACCACATAAATATTGGGGTTTTTAACAGCAAGTTCAAAAAGAGTGTCGGCAAAGGCTTGACGGATAGAAGAAATCTTAAATCTACAATCTACAGTCTTCATATTATTTGGCCTCCAGTTCTTTTTTAGCATTTAAATAAATTTCTTCAGGTAATTTTTTAACGTCATGAAATTCAAATTTATTTTCCATAAAAGAGACACCTTTGGCAAAAGTGGTCTTGGCGATAATACAGGCGGGATAAATCGATGATGATTTGGCAGTTTTTAAGGCTTTTTGAAGTTCATAAAAATTATGACCGTTAACGGTGATGACAGTCCAGTCAAAGTGAAGATATTTAGAGGCAAGCTCGGTTAAGGGCATCATCTCGGCGGTAGAGCCACCCAGCTGATAGCCGTTCGAGTCAACAATATTGATAAGATTGCCTTGATGATATTTACTAGCAAAGGCGATGGCTTCCCAAATTTGACCTTCATTGTGCTCACCGTCAGTGGTCAAACAAATAGTGTGATGAGTTTTATCGCCAAGAGCTAAACCCGAGGCAAAAGAAAGACCCTGACCAAGAGCCCCAGAGGCATACTCAACACCAGGAGTCTCAAGATTTAAATGACCCTGAAGCCGAGAAGCAAAAAGGCCATAAGTAAGAAGCTCCGAGCGGGGAATGAGATTTTTTTGAGCCAATACGGCATAAAGAGCGGGACAAATGTGACCGGCGGAGAGAATAAAATGGTCTTTGTTAAAGTTAAATAAATCACTATTATAGAGAGAAATTAAGATATCAATTGAAGATAAAGAACCGCCAATGTGGCCAAATCCGGCGTGGTTAATCATCTCTAAAATATCAAGGCGAAGAGAACGGGACAAAGGATAGAGAGGATGAGCAGAGTTTTTGGGCAAGAACATATAATTAAGTATAAAGCAAAAAGAGAAAAAACCTAAAGTCTAAAAACTAAAAAATAAAATCCAACCTAAAATATGGTAAAGTATCGATACAAATGGAAGATTTGGTAAATAAATATCAAAAGAGCCTAATGGCTTTTATTAGAAAAAAAGTCGGCGATGAAGATGTAGTTGAAGAATTAACTCAAGATATTTTGATGGCAGCTTATAAGGCTTTACCCACTTTTAATGGAAAAAGTAGTGAGTTTTCTTTTATTTGTGGAATTGCGAAACATAAGATTACTGATTATTACCGAAAGAAAAGACTAAAAACGGTCTTATTTTCGGTTAATCCAATCATTGAAGAAATCGCCGAGGATGCCATAACCCCAGAAAGAGACGTCCTAAAAAATGAACTCAAAGAAGAAATTAAAAAAACCATGACTGAACTTAGAGAAGATTATGAAAAAATCTTACGACTCAAGTATATAGACAACTGGAAAAGTAGTCAGATTGCTAAACTTATGAAAATTAGCGTCAAGGCAGTTGAATCAAGGCTGATTAGAGCCAGAAAGAAATTCCAGAGTCTTTGGAGCTATGATAAAGAAAAGAGTAAAGAATTTGCTGAAGCTCGGCAGCCTAATCGGAATTAGGCAGGGATATTTTCTCGGGAGAAACTGGTACGAACTGATGAGAGAACCATATTTAACCTTAAATAGTTTAAAAGAAAGCCGGGATAAATCACAAATATTTTTGATTAGCTTAACGGCTTTGTCTCCTCTTTTTTTATATATTATTGCGAGAGTTGTTTATGATTTGATTCGTTACGGTAGTTTAATAATGATAAGCGGTAAGGGTTTTCAAATAGCAATTTGGGCGCAAGGATTAATACTTCTTTATCTTGGATACTGGACAATTATTGTTTTGCGAGAAAAATAAATGGAAGTACCAAGATACTGGCGACTACAAAAACAAAGATACCGCATGGTTGGTGAGGAGTGTCCGCATTGCAGCGAAAAAATATTCCCCCCACGGGATCTTTGTCCTCGCTGTGGCCGAGGCACTTTAAATAATAAATTTTTAAACGTCTCTTTTGAAAATAAAAACGATGATAATAAGGAGGTCAGTGAGCAGATTTTCCCTATCAGAAATAGAGTAGAATGAGGGTATGAATTATGAAGAAAAAGTATTTTTCGAAACTATAAATAATAAAAAAATATTTTGTGTTTTGTCGGAACCGGAAAATAATCAGAAAAAAATGGTAATTATGAACCATGGTTTTCGGGGTTCGAATATCGGACCAGCCAGAACTTTTGTCGATTTTAGTCGGTTGCTAGTAGCAGAGGGTTATTCGGTTTTAAGATTTGATCAAGCAAATAGTGCCAATTCAGAGGGTAATTATCTTGAGTCTTCTTTTAAAGAATGGGTAGAAACAAGCAAATCTTTTGCCTTAAAATATTTTCAATTAGGCTACAAAATTGCGTTATTGGGGCATAGTCTCGGCGGGGCTAGTGCCATTGTAACAGCAAGTGCAGCTGAACTTAAAGATAAAATTAAATGTTTACTTTTATGGGCACCGGGCGATTTTGAAGGTCGGAATGATGTTGACCCTGAGAAAATTTACGAACAAAAAGGTCAACAATTTAAAGGAAAATTTTTAGATGAAGTAAAAGAATCAAAAGTGAAGGAATGTTTAATGAATTATCAAGGTGGAATTCATTTGGTTTTTGGAGAAAGTGATAAATATATAAGCGAGGCTTCGAGAAATGAGTTTAAAGAGATTGTACAGTCAAAAGGAGAAAATTATCTGGTGCTACCAGGACAAGATCATAGCGACTGGGAATTTAAATGGGCACAAAAAGTCTACGAAGAGGAAATAAAAAAACTTAAGAATTATTTTTGAGTCGCGGGCGGCCAGCCTACGCTAAAGCTNNCCAAATTGTTTTGAGACCCGGGCGGGAGTTGAACCCGCCTGAACGGTTTTGCAGACCGCTGTCTAACCGCTTGACTACCGGGTCATTGAATCGGTTATGCGTGATTTTAAACTATTTTTAGCTCTGCCGCCAGACTTTAATGTTTTATTTCAATAAATCACTTATATCACCACAGGTAGGTTTAAGATTTTTTCTAGATAGCTCTAACACTTGAGGGTGGTTTAGATTAATTTTGCCAACAATTCGATTGGAAACACTAGAGTCAAGAATAGAACATGCATTTTGAGAAAAGGGGCAATTTTGGCAAAATAGAATTTTTGGTAAATCACCTTCTTCAAAACGCAAACTAAAATTAAAGTAGCTTTTATTAGATAAAATAACTCGTTCCACTCGGATATCTTAACATAAAGTATCCTATATTTATACTACTTGACAAATAACTAATATTATGGGATAATAATTTTGTATAGTTATTATTAATTAATATACGAATATGAGTGAAAAAAATATATCTTCAAGAGCTTTTTTAGCTGGTCTTGCTATTGGTGGTGGCTTACTATTAGCTGGCTGTGATAATGAAACAATAAATCCTGAAATAGGAGATACCGGAGTAGTTACAAATAGCATGGAAGGTGTAATTGATTACAATCAAATACAAATTCCTAAAGATACTTGTGTAATGGAATCTGGGACAGTCTATAAAGTAATGGATAAAAGTACTTTGACTTTACCATCAATAAAAAGTTCTTGTTATTATGACAAATCTACTGATAGAAATGTATGCTATAACGAACCTAATATACAACCGATAATTCAATTAGAAAGTGAAAACTGTACTGCTTGGTACCCTACTAGTGAAGTCATAGAGTCAACTGATTTAGATAATAAATAAAAAATATATTTAATATATATACAAAAAAAGCTCCCGAGAAATCGGGAGCTTTTAATTTTTCTTTTACTATTTCTCTGCCTCAATCGCGGCCTGGGCGGCAGCGAGGCGGGCAATGGGCACCCGGTAGGGACTGCAAGATACGTAATTTAAACCTATTTGGTGGCAGTATTTGATAGTTGCCGGATCACCACCCTGTTCACCGCAAATACCAATGTGGAGATTCTTTTTGGTGTTTCGGCCAAGATCAACGGCCATTTTCATCAACCTCCCTACTCCGACTGTGTCAAGAGTTTTGAAAGGATCTTCAGCAAGAATTTTTTTATCAGTATAATCTTTTAAAAATTTACCAGCATCATCCCGAGAAAAACCGTAGGTCATTTGAGTTAAGTCATTAGTGCCAAAGGAAAAAAAGTCAGCTTCGGTAGCAATGGCATCAGCGGTGAGGGCAGCTCGAGGGATTTCAATCATAGTTCCGATTTCATAAGTCATTTTAATGCCATATTTTTTAATGGTGTCTTCGATTACCGGAACTAATCTGTCTTTGAGCCATTTGAACTCATTAAATTCACCGATTAAGGGAATCATAATTTCGGGAATAAGAGATTGCTTCGCTTCGCTCGCAATGACGTTATTTTTTTTAATAACTTCGCAGGCAGCCTCTGCAATAGCCCTGACCTGCATTTCGAAAATTTCAGGAAAGCTTATACCTAAACGACAACCACGATGACCCATCATAGGATTTTGCTCATGAAGAGAATCAATTTTATCCTGTAATTTTTCTACGGTGATACCCATTTCCATAGCCAGGGCCTCGATATCAGCTTTTTCCTTGGGTAAAAACTCATGAAGGGGTGGATCGAGTAAACGAATTTTGACCGGAAAACCTTTCATGATTTTAAAGAGTTCGAGAAAATCATTTTTTTGCATGGGGAAAATTTTGGCCAGAGCTACTTTTCTTTGCTCGGCAGTGTCCGCTAAAATCATTTGACGGACAGCAAAAATGCGATCGGCCTGAAAAAACATGTGTTCAGTACGACAAAGACCGATACCAGTGGCACCAAAATCACGGGCAACCTGGGCATCCCTCGGGGTGTCAGCGTTAGTCCGAACACCTAGCTTTTTGTATTTATCCGACCATTCCATAATAGTGCCAAAATAGCCAGAAAGCTCCGGATTAACGGCAGGTACCTCTCCTAAAAAAACCTCTCCGGTTGAACCATCAAGAGTGATTAAATCACCTTCGGAAACAATTAGGTCACCGATACGGAATTTTTTTTCAATCTCGGAAACAGTAATGGATTCACAGCCAGAAACACAGCATTTGCCCATGCCACGGGCAACGACAGCAGCGTGAGAAGTCATGCCACCACGGGCGGTTAAAATACCCTGCGCAGCATTCATGCCAGAAATGTCCTCAGGAGAAGTTTCAGCTCTGACTAAAATCACTTTTTTGCCGGCTTCTTTCCATTCAACGGCAGTCTCGGCATTAAAAACGACCTCACCAACTCCGGCACCTGGCGAAGCAGGTAAGCCAGTAGCAATAAGCTTATATTTAGATTTAGCCTTAGGATCGAGAGTTGGATGAAGAAGCTGATCTAATTTTTCTGGTTCAATACGAAGCAGAGCCTCTTTTTTGGTAATTAATTTTTCAGAAACTAAATCAATAGCAACTTTGATAGAGGCAGGGGCAGTTCTTTTGCCGCTACGTGTCTGGAGAATATAAAGTTTTCCGTTTTCAATGGTAAATTCAACATCCTGCATATCCCGATAATGTTTTTCAAGTTTGGAAAAAATAGCAATAAGCTGATCATAAACTTTATCGTTGTCTTCCCTTAGGGAGTCAAGATGTTTTGGAGTCCGAATACCAGCCACGACATCTTCACCCTGAGCATTCATCAGATATTCGCCATAGGATTTTTTTTCACCAGTGGCCGGATTTCGAGTGAAGGCAACTCCAGTACCAGAATCAGCCCCAAGATTACCAAAGACCATGGACTGAACGTTAATAGCGGTGCCAAAAACCTTGGTCTCGTCAATATGATTTAAACGACGATAAGTAATCGCCCGGGCATTGTTCCAAGAACCAATGACAGCACCAATGGCACCCCAAAGCTGAACCTGGGCATCATCAGGAAATTCCCGGTTTTTTTCAATTTTAAATAATTTTTTATAAGCCCGAACAACTTCTTCCCAGTCAGTAGCACCCATATCAGTGTCTTCTCTAATTCCCTTTTTGTCTTTGATACTGTCAATAAGATGTTCAAATTTTTCATGTTCGATATTTTCGACAACATTGCCGTACATTTGGATAAAACGACGATAGGAATCCCAGGCAAAACGAGGATTAGCGGTAGAACTGGCAATACTTTTAACTACATCTTCATTTAAACCAAGATTGAGAATAGTATCCATCATCCCTGGCATGGAAGAGGCGGCACCAGAACGAACGGAAACCAGTAGTGGATTTTTGCTATCACCGAATTTTTTGCCGGTGGCGGTTTCTAGTTTTTTTAAATTTGCCTCGACTTCTTTTTTTAGAGTCTCGGGATATTTTTTATTATTATCGTAAAAATATTTGCAAACCTCTGTGGAAATGGTAAATCCTGGGGGGACTGGAATACCAATCTTACTCATTTCGGCCAGATTGGCTCCTTTTCCGCCTAAAATATATTTCTCCGAGGCATTACCTTCGGTTTGTTTGTGACCAAAAAAATAGACAAATTTTTTCATAGGTTGATTTTACATCATGCCGTCCATACCACCCATCCCGCCCATGCCACTCATGTCAGGAGAAGCGGGTTTTTTCTCGGGAATATCGGACACTAGAACATCAGTCGTCAAAATCATAGTCCCAACTGAAACGGCGTTGGTGAGAGCTGATTTGGTGACCTTGACCGGATCGAGAATGCCGGCTTTGGTCATAGAAATAAACTCTCCGGTAACTGCGTGATAACCAAGATCTGATTTAACATCAGACTCGAGGGAATCCTTAATTCGGTTGAAAACAAAACCAGGGTCTTCACCACAGTTAATGGCTAGTTTTCGAATGGGTTGCTCGAGAGCAAATTTTAAAATATCAATGCCAACTTGCTCCTCGGATGAATCTGTTTTTACCTTGTCTAGGGCGAAAGAAGCTTTGAGAAGAGACACTCCGCCACCGGGGAGAATACCCTCTTCAACAGCCGCCTTGGTGGCATCAATAGCGTCTTTAACTCGTTCAAGTCTTTCTTTCATCTCAACTTCGGTGGCTCCGCCAACCTGAATGACGATGGCCCCGCCAATCAACTTCGCAATGCGCTGACGGAAGGAATCTTTGTCGTAATCAGAAGTAGAGGCATCAAGCTGGACTTTAATTTGAGCCACTCTCGAATCAATTTCAGCCTTGGAACCGGCTCCACTGATTATTTGAGTTTTATCTTTATCGGCAGTGACCGATTCAGCCCGGCCACAATACTCCTCAGGGTCAATATTTTCAAATTTTGTCCCGAGATCTTCGGCGATAACTTTTCCACCGGTTAGGATGGCAATATCTTCGAGCATAGCTTTGCGACGATCACCAAAACCAGGAGCTTTAACCGCAAGAACATTGAAGGTACCGCGAAGTTTGTTGACGACTAAAGTGGCCAGAGCTTCACCATCAATATCCTCAGAAATAATGACAAAGTTTTTGGTTAATTTAACTAATTTTTCCAAAAAGGGCAAAATATCCTGAATGGAGGAGATTTTTTTATCAGTGATAACGATGTAAGGATGCTCAATGACGGCCTCCATTTTTTCAGTATTGGTGGCAAAATAGGGAGAAAGAAAACCATTGTCAAATTCCATACCAGTAGTTTCTTTGGTTTCGAGGTCTAGACCCTTGCCCTCTTCGGCGGTAATCAGGCCGTTGCGACCGACTTTGATAACGGCGGTGGCAATAGCGTGACCAATTTCTTCGCTGGCAGAGGAAATTGTAGCGACTTTTTCGATAGAAGCCAGATCATCAATTTTGATGTCTTTTTTCATCGAATTTAGCTCTTTGATAACGACGGCGAGGCCTTTTTCAAGACCACGGCGAACAATCATGGGATTGGCACCGGCAGCGACATTTTGAAGACCTTTATTAACGATAGCTTGGGCTAAAACAGTAGCCGTAGTTGTGCCGTCACCGGCGGTGTCATTGGTTTTGGAAGCGGCTTCTTTAATAAGCTGGGCTCCCATATTTTCATAGGGATCTTTGAGGTCAATTTCTTTAGCGACAGAAACACCGTCATGAATGACTGAGGGACCACCCCACTTTTTTTCGATAGCCACATTTCGACCTTTAGGACCGAGAGTGGTAGCCACAGCATTGGCTAAGGTATTAACACCTCTAAGTAATGATTGGCGGGCATCTTGCCCGAATTTTAGTTGTTTAGCCATATTTTTTTAATTTCTAAATCTTCAATCTTCAGACTTCAAGATTGTAGATTGAAAATTGATAATTTTAATAAATAATTTAATTGATTGTTGCCATGACATCCTCAAATTTGAGGATAAGTAAATTGGTATCACCGTCTTTGTATTCTTTACCACCCCATTCTTTATAAACAATAACATCGCCAACTTTAACGGGACATAATATTTCGCGACCGTCGTCAAAAATAGGACCACCAACGGCAATGACCCGACCTGATTGAGGTTTTTCCTCGTGAGATTCGGGTAAAACAATGCCCGAAGCAGTGGTTTTTTCCTGCTTTAAGGGTTCGACTAAAAGATAACCGGCTACTGGTTTGATATTTGATTTAGGCATAATAAAATTAATTTATAATTATCAGTCGGGGCAATAGACTGCTAATATTATATCCATTAGTGGCCACAGGTCAAGGGGGTAATGAGATAATGGAGAGAGAAAAAAAAGTCTAAAATCTAAAAACAAAAAATATGAGATTAAAAAAGACAAAAATTGACAATTTGGATTTGTGGTATAGGGAGGATGATAAATATATTGGTCAGAGAATTGCTCTCCAAAAATATGAAAGATATGAGACAGCATTAATGCTTGGCCAGCTTAATATAAATAGTGTCGTTGTGGATGTGGGAGCCAACATTGGCTACTATACCATCCTAATGGCGAAGAAGTGTAAAAAAGTTTATGCGATTGAGCCAGACAAAGAATGTTTTGATATTTTGAAAAAAAATGTCAAGGAAAATAATTTAAAAAATGTGGTGCTAATCAACAAGGCAGCGAGTGATAAAAGGGAGAAAAAATATTTAGTAAGGGATGGGGAAAATTTGGGAAATAGTCGGATATCAGAGACGAGAAACGAGAAAGTAGACACTAGAATTATGACGGAGACTCTGGATAATTTGCTCATAAATGAACAATATATTAGTTTGATTAAGGTCGATACTCAAGGATGGGAGCCGGAGGTGATAAGTGGAACAAAAAAAATAATAAAAAGAGACCAGCCGACGATATTTTTGGAATACACACCGGGTGAATATCGGGACAATAAAATGATAAATTTTTTGAAAAAAAATTATCAAAATTTTTGGAGTATTAATGACTTTGCTTCTGTCCCCTGGCCTATATATAAAGGAATAAAAATCTATGGGCCGAGTTACTGCGATTTATTTTTAAAAAAGAAAATGAAATTAAAAGATTATTTTATAATGATCAAAAATATTAATTATAAAAAATGGATTAAGGGTATAATGGGTTTATATGTCGAAAATAAAACAAATTAAAGCCAGAGAAATATTGGCCTCAGGCGGGGCACCAACACTCGAAGTTACCGTGAAATTAGAATCTGGAGCCGTCGGTGAAGCTGCGGTTAGTTATGGAGCTAGCGCCGGGAGTCATGAAGCCACCGTGCTTTTAGATGGAGATGAAAAGAGATATGGCGGAAAAGGAATGCTTAAGGCCGTAAAAAATATTAATGAAATAATTGGACCAAAACTTTTGGGACTGGAAGGCGGAGAACAAAGAATTCTAGATAAATTGATGATTGACCTAGATGGGACAGAAAATAAGTCTAATTTAGGGGGAAATGCAATCCTCGGAGTCAGTATGGCGGTGGCCAGGGCCCAGGCGGCAGAGGAGGAGTTGCCTCTTTATAAATACCTGCAAAAAATATACGGATTGATTCCATTAAATACTTTACCCAAACCAATGGTGGTAATGATTGAAGGAGGAAAGCACGCAGCTGAAAGTACTGATTTACAAGAATATTTAGTCTCAGCCATGGGAAACAGAAGTGCCGCCGAAAACGTGAGAATGGAAATGGAAATCTATGAAGAGTTAAAGAAAATTCTTAAAAAAGAGAATAAATCGACTAATGTCGGAAATGAGGGGGCTTTTGCTCCAAACGGATTAACTTCAAATGAAAAACCCATCGAATATCTAGTGGAGGCGATTAAAAATGCCGGCTATATCCCGGGAATTGATGCTGGAGTTTCGATTGATGCAGCAGCGTCAGAATTCTTTAATCTTCAATCTTCAACCTACAATCTAACAATAGAAAATAAAAAGTTAAGCGGAAAAGAATTGATTGAGTATTTTTTGCCCTGGCTACAAAAATATCCGATTGTCAGCTTTGAAGATATGCTGGCTGAAGATGACTGGGAAAACTGGGTTGAACTAACCAGTAAAGTCGGAAATATGCCTAATATTGCTGATGATTTGACAGTGACAAACCTAAAAAGATGGCAAAAAGCGATTGAAATGAAAGCCGCAAATGCAATTTTGATTAAACTGAATCAGGCAGGGACGGTGAGTGAAACCATTGATTGCTGTATTGAGGCTAAGGAAAATAGTATGTGGACAGTGCCCTCTCACCGGGGCGGTGGCGAATCAAATGATACTTTTATGGTGGACCTGGCCGTGGCCGTGGGCAGTGAATATATCAAAGTTGGCCCAACTAGAGGCGAAAGAGTGTGTAAATATAACCGACTGATGAGAATCGAAGAAGAGTTGGGGTAATCTTCAATCTACAATCTTCAATCCACAATTAACAATTATTTGTTAGATATGTTACATTGATTATGTGGCGAATAATATCTTAAGAGACAAAAGTTATATTTTGGCTTTGGAAATAATTAAAACTTATAGAAATTTATCTATAAACAAAAAAGAATATGTATTATCTAAACAACTACTTAGAAGTGGTACTTCAATTGGAGCAAACGTAGAAGAATCAATTGGTGGACAATCAGAAAAAGATTTCTATTCAAAATTATCAATTGCTTATAAAGAAGCAAGAGAAACTAACTACTGGATTAGACTGTTAAAAGACAGTAATTTACTTGAGAAGAATGAGTCTGAATCGTTGATTAATAGTTGTGATGAAATTGTGAGAATTATAGGCAAAATTCAATCGACTTTAAGACAAAAGGGTATTTTTAAATAAAATGAAGATTGAAGTTTGAAGATTGAAGATTAAATTCTGTATTCAAAGTACTGATCGTATGGAATAGTCCAAGAAACTGTTTCTCCAATGGTAGCATTTTCTATAATTTTTCGGAAAAGGCGGATAGAATTACCGTGAGCACTGATGGCAAGACCCAAATTTTGACCACTATATTTGGCTTTAAGATCATCAATAAATGATTGGACACGAAGTTCAACATCGGCAAAAGATTCACCATTGTTAGCTTTGTCGGTCCAACCCCGGTGCCATTTATCAAATTGTTCTTGGCCATATTGAGCAATAGTTTCAGCGTGAGTGTGGCCACTGAGATCACCATAAGATCTTTCGATGATACGGTCATCGATAATGGTTTCGCGGCATTCGGGATGGTAAATTAAAACTTCTTTAAGAGTGTCGATAGCTCTGGAAAGACTGGAGCTATAGGCTAAATCAATGGTTTTATCTTTTAACATCTCTCCCAGGGCTTTGGCCTGCTCAATTCCCAGTGGAGTCAGTTTGGCATCAATCCAACCGGTAAAGGTTTTACTTAAATTAAATTCCGACTGACCGTGACGAAAAAGATAAATTGTCGACATAAGTTAATTATCAATCTTCAATCTTCATTCTTCAATCATCAATTAAAAATTAGTAATTATATGTAAAAATATGAGAAAATAGAAGCATGACTACAGAAGAAAAGATGAATTTAATCACCCGCAACTGCCAAGAGGTGCTCACGGAAGATGATTTAAAAAAATTAATTGAGAGCGGAAAGCCGATTAATCACTACATTGGCTTTGAAATTTCGGGATTGGTGCATTTGGGAACGGGATTAATGTCTATGGGAAAAATTGCCGATTTTTTAAAAGCCGGGATTAATTGCAAAATATTTTTAGCTGATTTTCATAGCTTTTTAAATAATAAACTGGGCGGAAAATGGGAAGATATCCGCTGGGCTTCGGACAATTATTTTAAGCAGGCTTTGATTGCCTCGTTAAAATGTTTTGGGGTTGATGAAAGCCAGGTGGAATTTATCAGTGGAAAAGATTTGTATGAAAAAAATCCGATTCATTGGCAAAATTTTATGGAGATTGGAAAACAAGTGACACTGTCAAGAAATCTGAGAAGTATTTCCATAATGGGCAAAAAGCTAGGTAATGAGGTTGATATGGCGACTTTGTTTTATCCACCACTGCAGGTGGCGGACATAGCGACGATGAATATTAATTTAGCGCACGCTGGCATGGATCAAAGAAAGGCTCATGTGATTGCCAGAGACGCTATTAAAAAAATTCCCGGAAATTTTCAAACACCAGTAGCAATTCATCAAAATTTAATTGCGGGATTAACAAGCCCAGATACAGATAATAAAGATGAAGAATCGCTAAAAATGAGCAAATCGAAACCAAATTCGGCTATTTTTATTCATGACACGCCAGAGGAAATAAAAAATAAAATCTTGAAAGCTTATGGGCCGCCTAAAATAGTTGAATTTAATCCTCTCCTAAACTGGGTAAAAACCCTGGTTTTTTGGGGTGAAGAGACGGGAGAATTTACAATTGAAAGACCAGAAAAATTTGGTGGGAATAAAACTTATCGCAGATACACCGATATAGTGACTGATTATGCCTCGGGAGAATTATTCCCACTTGATTTAAAAAATGCCCTAACGGAGTGGCTAATTAACAAACTGGAACCAGCCAGAACATATTTTGAGAAACCGGAAATGGCCAAAAATTTAGTTAAAATGAAAGAACTTCTGGCCAAGAAGCAGTGATTAGTTGAGCTTCGTCTAAGTTCAATTTTTCGCGGAGGATTTGGTAAACAGATTCGGTGACAAAGGGAATAAAAGGATGGAGAAGTTTGAGAGAGGTAATTAAAACAGCGAGCAGAACCGGGACGACATCTTCCTCACCGACTTCGCCTGTCGGCTTCGACGGGTCAAGCCTATCTTTGGCTTTTTCAATATAGATATCGCAAAAATCATGCCAGAAAAATTGATAAAGATTTTCTGAAGCTTGACCAAAATGATAGCGATTAATATCGGAAGTAGTAGAGGTGATGATTTTATTGAGATTGGTGAGAATGGAGATATCATCGGGGTTTGTAATTTGGGCTCCGGCAAGCGAAGCCCCTACTTTGGGAAACTTGTCGACTACCATTAAGACGAAGCGGGAGGCGTTCCAAATTTTATTGACAAAATTACGCTGAGCCCTAATTTTATCTTCGGAAACCACAAAATCAGAAGCCGGAGCAATACCGTAAACGAGTGACATACGTAGGGCGTCGGTGCCATATTTTTCGGTCATGACTAAGGGATCAATAACATTGCCTTTTGATTTGGACATTTTTTGACCTTTGGCATCAACAACCCGGGAATGTAAATGGACGGTTTTAAAAGGCACTTCTTTGGTCAAATAAAGGCCAAACATAATCATCCGCGCCACCCAGAAAAAGAGAATATCCCAGAGAGTATCCATAACCGAGGTGGGATAAAAATAGGCAAAGTCGGGAGAGGATTTGCTTGGATCTTTGGGATTAAAACCGAGAGTATTTAAAGGCCATTGACCGCTCAAAAACCAGGTGTCAAAGGTATCCGTTTCCTGTAAAAGTGAAGTGGAATGACAGTTGGGACAATTTTCAATCTTCGAACTACAATCTACAATATATTTTGCGTCAACCGGTGCTATCAGGGATTGCAGACCATTTTTTATTTCCTCAAAAGAATATTTGTCTTTTAGATCTTTATAAAAGCCGGTAACAATATTTTTATTTTTATCTAAAAAGTTTAGTTTAATGTCGGGATGACAATCTAAGCAGTACCAGGCGGGAATACGGGGACCCCAAACAATTTGACGGGAAATATTCCAATCGCGAATGGATTCCATCCAGGTAAGGTAAGCTTTTTTGAAACGGGAGGGAAAAAATTTGACATCACCGTTTTGGGCGGCTTCAATAGCAGGTTTAGCTAATGGAGCAATTCTAAGATACCACTGAGGAGCGGTAATGGGTTCAAGAGGACAACCACAACGATAACAGTGACCGACTTCGTGGGAATAATCTTCAATTTTTTCGATTAGACCGACGGCAGTGAGATCATCAATCACCATTTGACGGACCTGAGATGGGAAATAACCTCTATATTTTTCGGGGACATTGAGATTGGATTTACCGTCATAATCAAAAATACGGATAAATTCCAAATTGTGTTTTTTGGCGATATCATAATCCTCGGGAGAATGAGAAGGAGTCACTTTGACAGCCCCGGTACCAAATTTGATATCAATGCTTTCTTCCCCTATTATGGGTATTTCCCGATTAACTAAGGGCAAGAGAATTTTTTTACCAATCAGATTTTTATAACGCTTATCTTTGGGATTAACGGCGATAGCGGTATCACCCAGCATGGTTTCGGGACGGGTAGTGGCGACGGTGAGAAGACCATATTTTATATACCAAAGGTGGGAATAAACAGTTTTATGAACCACTTCTAAATTGGAAAAAGCAGTACCACAGTGAGTGCAATAATTGACAATTTTTTCGTCACGATAAATGAGACCGTCGTCGTAAAGCTTTTTGAAAGTGAGGAGGACATTGTCAACAATTTTAGGTTCGAGACTGTAGTGATAACGGGTCCAATCCATGGAAAAGCCCAGCTTTTTCATTTGAAATTGGTTTAAGATTCGATTTTCTTCGACAAAATCCCAAATCATTTTATATAAAGTTTGACGATCATAATCAAAACGAGATTTGCCTTCTTTTTGCAATTTTTTTTCAAAAACAAATTGAGTTTCAATACCGGCATGATCGGCGCCGGGAAGCCAAAGAGTAGGGTCACCCAGCATGCGATGGTAACGAACTAAAATGTCCTGAATAGTAAAAAGAGCATGGCCCATGTGCATGGGGTCGCTAGCATTGGGAAGAGGTAAAACAATGGAAAAAGGGGTTTTGCTCTTATCGATTTTGGGGGTAAAGGCCCCGGATTTTTCCCAAGAACGATAAATATCGGCTTCAGTGGCGGAGGAATAACTCTTATCCATGGGATTATTTTAACATTTAAATCCCTTATCTTATATTAGAATCGAATAAACTTTCTTTATCAGTAATTAATTTGCCCTTTGACTGAAGGGTCCAGAGCATTTTGTAAAGACCATTTTTGGCAATCAGCTCACGGTGTTTACCAATTTCAGCAATGATACCATTACTTAAAACCACAATCTTATCGGCATTTCTGATGGTAGAAAAACGATGAGCGATGATAATCACGGTGCGGCTTTGAGAGGCAATTTTGAGAGCTTTTTGAATTTGACGTTCAGACTCGGAATCTAAATTACTGGTAGCTTCATCAAAAATCAAAATTTTGGGATTAGTTAAAAGTGCCCTGGCGATAGCCAGGCGTTGTTTTTGCCCACCACTAAGTTTTATCCCCCGCTCACCGACTTCGGTTTGCCATTTTTGGGGTAGATTTTCAATAAAAGTTAAAATATTGGCATCGGCGGCGGCTTTTCTAATTTCGCTCATCTTGGCTTTTTCTTTGCCATAACTTAGGTTAAATTTAATCGTGTTGTTAAACATAATTGGCTCCTGGGGAACGACGGCCATGAGGCTACGCAAATAGCTTTTGGTAAAGTGGGTGATATCGACTCCGTCAAATTTGATGACACCAGAAGTAGGATCATAAAAACGTAAAAGTAATTTAACTAAAGTGGTTTTGCCGGCACCGGAACGACCAACAAGAGCGACTTGCTCGCCTGATTTAATTTTGAGATTAATTTTATCGACTACCCTCTCCTTATTGCCAGGATAGGCAAAAGCGATATTTTTGAACTGAAGAGAACCAGTGGGGCGAGATAAAGTTTTTGGTGAAGAGGGATCTTTAACCTCGGTTTCATTTTCAAGAATAGAAAAATATTTATCAAGATCAGTAACATTTTTGGCAATATCACGAATCCGGAAAAAAAGATTAAAAAACTGATAATAAAAACCAGTAATAAAACCCGAGACCATAACTAGATCACCCAAGGTAA
>DHGB01000030.1:3004-7113 GCA_002402535.1 Candidatus Shapirobacteria bacterium UBA4809 | reverse complement strand
TTGCCGTCAACTTGTTTCAAAATAACTTCCGGTTTTCCAATTTCCATCGCATAGCCTTCACGTCGGAGTTTTTCAATTAGGACCGCCAAATGCAATTCACCTCTCCCAGACACTATCATTCGGATGCTATCAACCGGATCATCTTCGACCTTTAGACCTAAATTAGTTTCTGCCTCTTCAAGGAGTCTTTCTTTTAATTCTCGACTGGTCATAAATCTTGATTCTTCTTTGGCAAAGACAGAGGTGTTTGGGCCAAAACTAGCTTTTAGAGTTGGCTGAGTTATTTCGATCATGGGTAGGGCGACCTGGTAATTAATATCCGTAATACTTTGACCAATTTCAATTTGAGGCATCCCAGCCAGATAAACTATTTCTCCACTTAACGCTTCCTTGGCCTCAACTTTATTTATGCCTTCGTTAACGTACATTCTCTCAACTTTAAAATTTCCGAGAGATTTTTGATCAGGTCTAATCAGGGAGACAAAACTGCCTTTTTTTATTTTACCCTGGTGAATTCGACCGAGGGCCAGTCTGCCTAAATACTCATTTTTTTCAAAAGCCGATACCAGCATTTGAAAAGGGGCAGCATCATCTTTTCGCGCGGAGGGTATATATTTTAAAATTGTTTCAAATAGGGGGGTCGTATCACCACTTATATCCATATTATCGGGCATATCATAAAATGTTTTACCTTCGCGACCGATAGCATAGATTACCGGAAAATCGAGCAAATCTTCATTAGAAGCCAGCGATAAAAATAAATTTTCAGTGTCGGCCACTACTTCTTTGACTCTTTGATCTTTTCGGTCAATTTTATTGATTACTAAAATTACTTTTAAGTTATAATCCAAAGCTTTTTTTAAGACAAATTTAGTTTGTGAGAGTGGACCCTCGGCTGCGTCAACTATGAGCAGGACTCCATCAGCCATGTTTAAAACTCTTTCCACTTCTCCGCCAAAATCAGCATGTCCCGGAGTATCGATAATATTAATTTTAGTTCCTTTATAGAAAACGGAGGTATTTTTTGACAAAATCGTAATTCCTTTTTCTCTCTCCAAATCATTGCTATCCATAATTCTCTCCATTTTCATTTCATCCTGATTCTCCCTGAATGAATGGGTCTGCTTTAGCATGGCATCTACCAATGTCGTCTTGCCATGATCAACATGGGCAATTACGGCTATATTTCTGATATCACTGGCTATTTGCATCCGTCGATTTTACCACTAAAATACTAACTATGTTTAAGTATATTCGCTTTTTGTTAATATTGCTAATTATATCGGTGTCTTCCATTTTTATTTATAAATATCGCCATCAAATACCTCCCCCGGAAATTATTGTCGAAAACATTTTACCTGCTCCGACCATTATTAAGGAAAATGGTTTACCAAATAAACATCTCATTAAAACTACCTTTGTTCCTCAGGCCCCAGAAAAAAAATGGGATCAGCCCTGGCAGGATGCCTGTGAAGAATCTGCCTTACTTACCGTCCATTATTATTACGAATCCAAGGAGGCAGATATTGCTACCATGCTTGCAGATTATCAAAAAATATTTTCTTTAGAATCAGATCTTGGCTGGACTCACGATATTACCCTTACTCAAATGGCGACTCTCTCGGCCGAGCTTTGGAATTATCAAAACAGAATTATAGAAAATCCGACTATTTCCGACTTTAAGCAGTATCTGGCAAAAGATATTCCCATTATTATTCCGAGCGATGGCAAAACTCTCTATAAAGAAAATAAACATTTCAAAAGTGGTGGTCCCTGGTATCACAATTTAATTATTCTGGGCTATGATGACGAAAAAAATCAGTTTATAGTTCATGACGTCGGGACTCAGTTTGGGGCCTACTATCGCTATTCTTATGCCACTCTCATGGATTCCATTCACGACTTTCCCCCCTCCCTCAAAAAAGAAGATATCAATCAGGGTATTCCTAGAGCTCTAGTTCTGATAAAATAAGCAATGAAATTTTTAGTTATCTTATTTTCTTTAATATTTCTCTCTTCTTGTTCACTTAATAATTCAACTCAAATTTTACCTACACCCACTATGACCCCTCAAAATCCAATTGTTGAAGAAAACACATCAACCCAATCAGCTGTCGTTAATACTGAGACTGTTGTCGCTCTGGACACTATCAATGGTCAGATTGTTATCAAGCTTTACGCTGATAAAGCCCCAAACACGGTTACGACTTTTCTTAAAAAAGTTAACAGTGGTTTTTACGATGGTCTTATTTTTCACCGGGTCATTCCTGGTTTTATGGCTCAGGGTGGTGATCCTACTGGTACTGGTACTGGCGGAGATTCTCAAAAATCAGAATTAAATCAGATTCCTTTTAAAAGAGGTTCCCTTGGTTTGGCCCGAACTCCAGCCTCAAAAGAAATTAGTAACGATAGCCAATTTTTTATCTGCTTTACCGACGAAGGTTGTCAGCATTTAACCGGAGATTACGTTAATTTTGGTGAAGTTATTTCTGGTCTTGAAGTTCTGGACAAAATTGTTCAAGGTGACAAAATATTAAAAATTAGCTCAACCACTAAATGAAAAAATTAATTCCCCTTATTTTAATTATTGTTGTCGCAGCTGCTTATTTTTACTTTAATTTTCAAAAAACTGATGTTCCTGGCTCAAAAGTTGACGATGCCTCGGCGCAGTTAATTCTTTTTTGGGGTGAAGGTTGTCCTCATTGTGAAAAAGTAAAAGATTATATAAATGAAAATAATTTGGAGTCCAAAGTAAAAATAGCGAGCAAAGAAGTATATTACAACCAAGATAATCAGTTACAGCTCGAGGAAACAGTCAAAAAGTGTCCCGAGATTGATTCTAGTCAGGGGGTCGGGGTTCCCCTGGCTTTTGATACCCAAAATAGTGTCTGTCTTTATGGCGACACCCCCATTATCGAGTGGCTAGAAAGTAGGTGATACAATTTATTTGTGTCCTCAAAATCAAAAAGAAAAAAATTTCATTTTAATCTCGGTGTTTTATTTCGCTGGCTTATTTTTGCTCTAATTATTTATTTCTCTATAAACTATTTATCTAATAACCATTCATCTTCTCCTCTTTCCAGCTATTCATCTAATCTAAATATTGCCGGAGTCAGCACGGAGCCATTGGTAAATGAAGCCACCAAAACCATTGAACAATACAAAAATCAAGTTATCAACTTTATTAACGACCAATATGTCGATTTAAAAAAACAAATTATTACCAAAGTCTACGAAGATATTATAAAAAGCATCGAGGGTGGTAAAAAATGAATTTAATTTCACTCCATCAAAAACTAGAAGCGATCAAAAACAAATTAAATTATGCTGATTTGGTTATGCAGGAGAAAGATCTTAAAACTCAATCCGAGGACCCCTCTCTTTGGCAAAATCCGCAAAAATCGTCGGACATTATGCAATCGCTTTCTGACCTACAGAAAACTATTACTACAATCAATAGTCTTGATAAAGAAATCACCGATTTACAGGAGTTTTCCACCATGCTTGAAACTGAGCCGGATGCTTCCCTGACATTAGAGCTAGAATCGAAAATTAAATTACTTGAAAGAAATATTGATGTTTTAGAACTTAAAACCTATCTCTCAGGTAAATATGATAAAAATCAGGCTATTCTCTCAATCCACTCCGGTCAGGGTGGCACCGAAGCCATGGACTGGGCTTCAATCCTACAGCGGATGTATCTACGCTATTTTGATCGTCAGGGCTGGCGATATGAACTCCTCGATATTACTCCCGGAGAGGAAGCCGGCATAAAATCAGTCTATTTTAAAATTAGTACTCCTTATGCTTACGGCTATCTTCGACGAGAGGATGGGGTTCATCGTCTTGTCCGCCTTTCACCCTTTAATGCCGATCAGCTTCGTCAAACTTCTTTCGCCAAGGTCGAAGTTTCTCCGGTCATTGAAGATCCCAAAGAAGTTAATATCCGTCCTGAAGATATTGAATTTGCGGCTTACCGGGCCGGTGGTCACGGTGGTCAAAATGTTAACAAAGTTTCTACCGCCGTCAGAATTGTTCACAAGCCTACCGGCATCGTTGTCGCCTGTCAGAGTCAACGCTCTCAAGATCAAAACCGGCTGATTGCCATG
>DHGB01000030.1:0-2958 GCA_002402535.1 Candidatus Shapirobacteria bacterium UBA4809 | reverse complement strand
TATGTCCTCCATCCCTATAAAATGGTAAAAGATTTGCGCACCCGCCACGAAACTTCCAATACCACGGCTGTTTTAGATGGCGACCTTGACGATTTTATTACGGCCGAACTAAAATTATGAACAAATTTTTAAAAATATTTCTATTAACTATCTTTTCACTTCTATTTATCTTAATAATATTTTTTATTTATTTATCAAAAAAAACTAATCGACCTTTTCTCTATTTCCCCAAAACTATTATTAGTGCCTTGAAATTTACTCCCACTACTGACAAACCTAATTTTATTATTTTAGGAGTTGATAAAAGAGATGATTGGCTTGAAAAAACCGAGACGACCGACACGATTATTTTTTCGGAGTTAGATTTAAAGCAAGCAAAAGTTCATCTATTTTCCCTACCTCGGGATCTTTGGAGCTATTACACCAATACTAAAATAAATCAAATTTATCCCTTATCTTTAGATAAAAATAATTCAATCGAAAAATTTGAATATATTTCCCAAAACTTTGCTTCGATTTCCGGTCAGCCTATTAATCAGGTTTTAATTTTATCTACAGAAAACTTAAAAGAGCTGGCTGATATTCTCGGTGGAGTTGATTTGTATTTAGAAAGGGGTTTTAAGGACGAACTATACCCAAACGAGGCCTATATTCTTAATCCTGATTCTGATGCTCCCGTTTATCGGACTGTAGAATTTAAAAGTGGTTGGAACCATCTTGATAGCCGCAATATTAGCGAATTTGTTCGCTCCCGAAAAAGTGCCGATACTGCTGCCAATGGAGGGACTGATCTCGGTCGTATCGAGCGTCAACAACTTTTGATTAATACATTAATTGACAAATTAAAAAGTTCTCTGGCCAAAAACCCTCAAATTATTTTTAAACTTTATCAATTTTGGGGTACTTTAGAACATAACTTTACTGATACTGAGTTAATTTCATATCTATTGAGATACAGCCAAAAACTAAAAAGTATCGAAATCCTCAGACATCCAATCAGTATTGGTGAGGATCCAAAAACGAATTTAATTTATCATCCAGTCAAATTTATCAACTCTCAATGGGTTTATCTTCCTCAGGACAAAGATTATGCTTCTCTTCATGGATTTATTTCTGAGTCTCTAAACTCACTCTAAAATTTTTTGCTATACTGGTTCTATGGATATTCCAAATCTGTCCTCAAACCCGTCGCCAACCCCAGTTTTAGCTCCCAAAGCGACTCCTCTAATCAAAACCAACTCTTCGCCCCTATTATCCGTCAAAGTTTTGCTAATAATCTTAGTTATAGCCGTAGGAATGGGTTATTTTATATCCAGAACTTACCCTCTTTCTGGCTCAAAAAATGCCTCTCTTTTGAACGGTGGAGAAAATGCCATTAGTACCGAAAATATCACTGACAAATCGGCAATCGAAGTGGGAAAACTTTATGGAGACACCGCCACTGTTTTTAAAGATTCTGCTACCGGTACTATCGAAAAAGGGTCTATTAATGGAGTCGGAACTCATATTCTCAATCGTGAAGGTGGCGTCTCTCAGCGGGCTTCTTTAACTTCATCGGTGGTTGATCTTGATTTATTTGTTGGCCGTCAAGTTGAAGTCAAAGGTGAAACCAACGCCTCAAAACAGACAAACTGGCTCCTCGATGTTGGTAGTGTTAAAGTCTTACAGTAAAAAATGGAAATAGTCTTTGAAAAAGTTACCAAAAATTACGGGCCCATTAATGTTTTTCAGGATCTTGACCTAAAAATTGCCCCCGGAGATTTTGTCTTTGTGACCGGTCCAAGTGGCAGTGGTAAAACGACTTTAATTAAACTAATTCTCAATCAAATTAAACCCAGCAGTGGTGATGTTTTAATCAATGGCGTGGCTATCAATCACCTCCGAAGCAAAAATGAAATTGATAAAATTCGCCGTAAAATAGGTGTTGTATTTCAGGATTATCAGCTGATCAATGATCTTACCATTGAAGAAAATATTGCTTTAAATTTAGATATTGTGAATTACCCCCAAAATAAAATCCCTTCTCGCATCGATGAAGTTATCAAAATGGTTAAGCTTCAACACCGCCACTTTCTTTTCCCTTCTCAGCTTTCCGGTGGTGAGCTCCAGAGGGCCTGCCTGGCTCGGGCTCTGAGTATTGAGCCGGAGGTAATTTTAGCTGACGAGCCCACCGGTAATTTAGATGCCGCCAATGCCTGGAATTTATTAAAAATTTTTAAAGACATCAATAAAAAATTAAAAACAACGATTATCATGACGACTCACAATCCCGATTTTGTCGATTCTTTAAATGAAAAAGTTATAAAATTGGGAAAAACAGAACATGAGACTTCTTAAACTTACCCTTCACCACATTCGCCGCTCTCCCTTCCAAAGCGCCATCGCTTTTGTCACTGTCTTTATCTGCTTCTTTATTTTAAATTTTTTTCTTTTAATTAATCGAGGCCTTAGCAGTGTCTTAAATCACTTTGAAACTAAGCCAGAAATTACTATCTTTCTCAAAGATGGTCTGGATCAGGCCAAGGTTGAGTCTATTCAAAAAGAACTAGCTTCATTTCCCGAAATCAAGGAAATTCGTTATATTTCCAAAGAAAAGGCTCTTTCTCTTTACAAAGACATGAACAAAGATAATCCGCTTTTAACGGAAATGGTCACCGCCTCAATTTTACCCGCTTCTTTCGAGATTTCAGCTTTTAACCCCAAAGTATTAGAAGATATTTCTCAATCTTTTTCTACTAAAAAAGATATCGTTGACGAAATTATTTATCAAAAAGATGTCATCGAGTCACTACTCTCCTGGACAAAAGTAATCCGCCAGTCAGGTCTCGTTTTAATTGGCGTCTCTATTTTTATCGCTTTTATTATGATTTTTACCTTAATTGGGATGAAAATAAATAATCGCAAAGATGAAATAAAAATCTCAAGATTACTTGGAGCTTCAAAATTTTATGTGAAGCG
>DHGB01000045.1:3526-5357 GCA_002402535.1 Candidatus Shapirobacteria bacterium UBA4809 | reverse complement strand
TGTCATTTTCCATTCCCCTATGTTACTTTTCCGCCCTTGGCCTAAGTGTTTTTATAAATTGGTTTAGAAAATTTAAACATGGTAGATTGTTTGTTTCTTGGTTATTGTTTCTTGGATATTTAGCCTCATTTGTTTATTACACCGATCTTTATCTAAATCATATGGTCAAAAAATCGCCTNNTATAGGGAAGCGGTAAATTATGTAATTAAAAATGGCAAAAATAGAAGTATTTATTTTACTAATTTTTATGGTCAAGCCTACATTTATTACCTTTTTTATTCCCAGTATCCACCCCGAAATTATCAATCTCAGGCGAATTTAACTTTAAGTGGCGTTGATACGGGAGTTGTTTCCAAAATTGATAATATAAATTTTGAAACCCCCAATTTTTCCAATTTACAGCTTCAAAGTAAACCAATTCTAGCTATCTTTTCCTACGACGATGCGATTCGGCAGGGGATTGATCTAAATTTATTAACTCCACTGTCACCAATTAATAATATTTCTACCTTTTATGGTTACAAAAATCCCTAAAATACTATTTATATTACTTTTTGCCCTAATTCTCCGTTTTTGGCAAATTGACAGACTCCCCTCCTTAAATCCCGATGAAGCCGCCCTTGGCTACAACGCCTATTCCCTAATAGAAACGGGAAAAGATGAACATGGTCTCTCCTGGCCCCTTCACTTTAAATCCTTTGGCGACTTTAAACCCGGAGGTTACGTCTATTTGGCCATCCCTTTTATCAAAGTTCTTGGTTTAACCCCTCTGGCTGTCCGCCTCCCCAATCTAATTTTCTCCCTTTTAACCATTTATGTTTTATATAAATTAGTTTTACTTTTGACTTTAGACTTTAGACTTTCTTTATTTTCATCTTTTGTTTTATCCATCTCTCCCTGGCATCTTCAATTTTCCCGCGGCGCCTGGGAAAGCAGCACCGCCCTATTTTTTATTCTTCTGGGAATTTATTTCTTCTATAAATTTATTGCCTCCCCAAAATCCATTTATCGCTATCTATTTCTTTTACCTTTCATTGCCTCGCTCTATATATATCATTCTGCCCGGCTTATTTCCCCCTTAATCGTTTTAGTTTTATTTCTCCTCAACTTCAAACTATTAATCTACTCATCTAAAAAACTAATTATTCCCTGTTTTTTGGCTCTAATATTTACTATTCCCGTATTTATGTCATTTCTGAATAGCGGTGGTACAACTCGCCTGGGCGGAGTCGGTCTAATGGCCGATACCGGTCCACTTTCTCGAGCTGAAGAGCTTCTAAACCATCATGGTAATGTCAAGTTAATCAACCGGGCGATGCACAATCGCCGCGTTCTTTATGTCTTATCATGGATGGACAAATATACCTCTCACTTTAATTTAAATTTTCTGTTTATAAATGGAGACGAGGTCCCTCGGTCAAAAAATCCCGATATGGGCCAAATGTATTTAATCGAATTGCCCTTTCTTTTTTGGGGTCTTTACTCTCTTCTAAAGTCCCAAAGCTCCAAAGCTCTAAAGAACTTAGTTATTATTTTTCTTCTAATATCTCCCCTCGCCTCTTCACTTACTTTTCAGGCCCCCTCCGCCCTTCGGGCTCTCCCTATGGTCATTCCTTTATCGATTCTTGTTGCCCTNNTCTATTATCTGGATTCCTATTACATCCATGCTCCCCGGCGTTATTCTTTTGCCTGGAATAGGGGATTTTCAGAAATTATACCCTTTATCGAATCACAAAAAAATAATTATCAAAATATCTATCTGACTGATAAATACGATCAGCCTTATATTCTCTATCTTTTTTATTCAAAATACGATCCCGTCAAAATTCA
>DHGB01000045.1:0-3382 GCA_002402535.1 Candidatus Shapirobacteria bacterium UBA4809 | reverse complement strand
GCGCTGTCTTGACGCCGTTACAGATTGGGTAGATGAAATAATTGTTGTTGATGGTAAATCTACCGATGATACCGTCAAAATTATTAAAAAATATAAAAACGCCAGCGTCATCTCTACCGACAATAAGCCGATGTTTCACCTTAACAAACAAATGGCGATCGACGCCTGTACCAGCGACTGGATTCTTCAGCTTGATGCCGATGAGGTAGTCACCCCAGAGCTCCGAGACGAAATTTTAAATACGATTAAAGATACAAAATTTAATGGCTTCTGGATTAAGCGAAAAAACTTTTTTCTCGGTAAATTTTTGACTAAAGGTGGAATTTATCCCGATCCCACCATTAGACTTTATCGCCGTAGCTTTGGACACTTACCCTGCCAGGACGTCCACGAACAAGCCGAAATTAAGGGTCCTGTGTCAACTCTAAATGCAGACCTACTCCACTATGCTGACCCAACCTTTAGCCGATATCTCCTCCGAAATGATCGTTACACTTCCTTAATTGCCGGTGATTTAAAAAAATCAGGGGTTAAATTAAATTGCTTAAATTTTTTCAATTATTTTATTATTAAACCAATTTATTGGTTTTTTCTAGCCTATTTTCGTCATCGGGCTTATGTTGACGGCTTTCCCGGTTTTGTTTTTGCCTGGTATTCTTCTCTTCGCTTTCCCATTGCCTATATAAAACTTCACGAGCTTTACTATGAAACAATTTAAAATCGCTATTGATGTTTCGCCACTAAATGACGGAAATTCCAAACGAGGTGTTGGCTACTACACCCGTAATTTAGTCAAAGCTCTGCAATCAGAAATTAAGATAAATCCCGACTTTAAACATTATCAAATCACCTTAATTGAAGATTGTAAATTGAAGATTGAAGATTATGATTTAATTCACTATCCCTACTTTGATCCCTTTAAATTAACCCTGCCTTCCCAAAATAAACCCTATATTGTTACCTGTCACGATTTAATCCCCAGAGTCTTTAAAAAACATTTTCCCGTTGGCGTTAAGGGTGAAATAAAATGGTTAATTCAAAAACACCGCTTACAAAAAGCTGCTTACATCATTTGCCCCTCACACAGCGCCAAATATCAAATCCTCGATCACCTTAAATACCCCGCCGATAAAATTTACACCACTTATGAAGCCGCTTCATCAAATTTTAAAAAAATTAATAATAAAATTTTTTTATCTACAATCAAAAATAAATATAAGCTGCCCAATAAATTCGTCCTATATGTCGGCGATATCAACTGGAACAAAAATATTCCTTCTTTAGTCAAAGCTTGCCTTAAATTAAAATATCCCTTGGTCATTGCCGGTTCAGCCGCGGTCAAACAGGTCCCCCCTCACCCCTGGACTCAGGACATTCTCCATCTCCAGTCAATTGATGCGTCATTGCGAGCGAAGCGAATCAATCTATTATATCTTCTTGGCTTTGTCCCTGATGAAGAATTACCGGCTCTATATAATTTAGCTACCATATATTGCCAGCCTTCATTCTCGGAAGGTTTTGGCCTACCTTTAATTGAAGCTATGCAGTGTGGCACTCCGGTTTGCTATTCGCAGGAGTCATGTTTACCGGAAATAATGGATTTTAATGGTCTTTATTTTGATCCTTATTCTCAATCATCAATTGAAGACTCACTTAAAAAAATGTGGACCAGTAAAAAACTTCGTCAAAAATATTCAAAACTCGGCCAAATTAGAGCTCAATTTTTTTCCTGGAAAAAAACTGCCATACAGACTTTGGCTGTCTATAAATTAGTCGAAATCGATGCTCAAAAATAAAAATCATTTTCTCTCAGTTATTATTCCTGCCTATAAACAGGCCTCGACCATTCGCCAAGATGTGTATTCTATTAACGATACTCTTGAACAAATTAGGTACCCTTATGAAATAATTCTCGTTGTTGATGGAATAAATGTGGATAATACTTATACTGAAGCTAAAAAATGTCATTTAAAAAATCTCCAGGTAATCGGCTATAAAGAAAACCATGGCAAAGGCTACGCTCTTCGCTATGGCATGGCCCGGTCAAAGGGGGATTACGTGGCTTTTATAGATTCGGGGATGGAAATTGACCCCAACGGTTTATCGATGGTTTTAGAGCACATGGAATGGTATGAAGCCGATATTATTGTCGGTTCAAAACGCCATCCGGCCTCGAAGGTTAATTATCCTCTGGACAGAAAAATTATTAGTTTTGGCGCCCATTTAATTTCTAAATTTCTCCTCGGTATCGATGTCCGCGACACTCAGGCCGGATTAAAAATATTTCGTCGGCAAGTACTGGAAAAAGTTCTCCCCCGTCTTCTTATCAAAAGTTATGCCATTGATCTGGAAATTTTATCCGTAGCCAACCATCTTGGTTTTCATAAAATTTATGAAGCGCCCATTAAATTAAATTATGTTTTTGANNGTTTTTTATCGACTAAAAATTCTCCATTACTATGATGATAAAAACAAAAGAAAGTGGATTTATGACGCCGATTTAGAAATGAAAATTAATACCGGTCAATGAACACCCCCTTATTTTCGGTTATTATCCCTGTTAGAAGTGAAACCGAATACTTAAAGGAAACTCTCCGGCGGTTAAAAAAACAATCATTTAAATCATTCGAAGTTCTCGTCATTACCGATAAAATATCCGGTCCGGTCTCCCCGGCTATTAAAAGAAATTTAGGTGCCAAAAAAGCCAAAGGCCAGTATCTGGCCTTTCTCGATGATGATTCATATCCCAGTAAAAATTGGTTAAAACATGCCAGTAAATTATTTACCAAAGATATCGCCGCTCTTTGTGGCCCATGTCTGACTCCGCCCTCCGATAATATTTTTCAAAAAGCCTCAGGTCTCGTCTGGTCATCTTATTTGGGAAGTGGGGGAGCCGGTACCTATCGTAACTCTGTTAAATCAAAAAGGTTTGTTGATGATTTCCCTTCGGTCAATTTAATTGTCAAAAAAACAGATTTTGATAAAGTAAAAGGCTTCGACACTCACCACTGGCCCGGTGAAGATACTATTTTATGTTCAAATTTAGTCTATAAACTTAATAAAAAAATTCTTTATTACCCCAAAATTATTGTTTACCACCATCGTCGTAATGTCATTATTCCTCACCTTCAGCAAATTACCCGCTACGCACTTCATCGGGGTAATTTCGCCCGTATTTACCCCAAAACTAGCTTTCGTCTCGGTTATCTTCTGCCGTCATTTTTTTCTATATATCTACTCTCATTAATTTTTTTTCACCCCTTTTATTATCTCCTCCCCTTATTTCTTTATCTATTTTTATTATTTCTTACTTTTACTTCTTTTCTACTAAACTACTCATCTATTAATCTTTCTCTCCTGGCCACTATTACCATTCCAATAA
>DHGB01000015.1 GCA_002402535.1 Candidatus Shapirobacteria bacterium UBA4809 | reverse complement strand
AAAATAAAGTGGTATCAGTTTTATAGGGGGATTGGAGCAGGGTTTAAAGAAGCCTATTTTTGGGGAAAAATAATAGGAGAAGGAGTTTATAAAATGATTGCTGAGTTGATGGTAGGTCAGGTGCCAAAAGATGTCTCGGGGCCGCTTGGGATGTATGAAGCCACGAGTAGTATTCGAATGAATCAAGGGTTTCTAGCGATGGTTCATTTTTTTGGAGTAGTGTCGGTGAATTTGGCAATTGTGAATGTTTTACCTTTTCCGGCTCTTGATGGAGGCAGAATAATATTTGTATTTTATGAACTTTTATTTAAAAAGAAGGCCAATAAAAAATTTGAAGCCTTAGTTAATAATTTGGGAATGATGGTGCTGCTGGGATTAATACTGCTAGTGACGATAGGGGATGTGAGAAGAATATTTATAAAATAGGTTTTAATTCTAAAAGATAGGCGGTGTTTGGTTCTAAATATATATTTTCGGTGTAAGAGGGAGAGTTTACGGTAATAGTTTTATTTCTTAGTGAACCTTGATATTGAGAAATTTTTAACTGATATTGACCTGGAGTTAAACCTTGATAGGTGATAGGGGTAGTTTCGCTATGAGTTAATTTTGGATCGTAATTGACGATTAAAGTTTGGATAGTAGAAGCACTTTTTGTGGACATGGAAGTAACCCAAGAGCCATCTCCTTTTGAAGGAAGGCGGGGGCCGGAAATTTGATTTAAAAAGAGTAGAGCATGGTAACGGGGTTTAGTTTTACCATCATGAGTCAAAATACCCCAACCACTGGATTTGTCAGAACGAGGAGAGGGACCGTCAATGGCTTCAAAAGTAAAAAGACGATGAATTTTTCCTGAAAGCTCGGTACAAAGTGAAATTAAATGAATACCACCGAGCTTATTGTCATACCAAGAGTCTGGTTCTGAATTGGGACCGATTTCGGTGATGAGGCGTTCTATATTAAAATACTGCGGATAATCAGAGAGAATTTTGTTTAAATCATCAAAATCCTTTAAGTAGTCATCGATATTTTTTGAATATTTGTGCCAGGAAATAAAATCGAGAGGAACATTGTTTTTAGAGGCAGTGGCAAAAAGAGATTTGACCCAATTAGTATAGTAGCCAGTGGTGGCGGGACCGCCAATTTTATAAATAGTACCTGAGGCACCCTCGGCGACTGCCCTGGCAGTGTTGATATAAAGAGTTGAGTAGTTGGGTGATTTGGAGTAGTGCCAGCCACCAAAGAGGTCGGGTTCATTCCAAACTTCATAATAAATGCCAGAGATATTTTTTTCGATAGAGTAGCGATGAGCGGTGGCTTTGACCATATTGTTCCACTGATTCCAATCAGCGGGCTCTTTTGAGTCAGGAGTATAGGAAAGAGAGAGAAAGGGAGTGGCGCCAGTTTTGATAATACTGTCAATAACACCGTCAAGACGGGAGAAATCATAGAGCCCATTGCCTTTGTCGACCTGATAATAATCAAAAAGATGATCAACACGGATTAGTTGGGGTTTAAGCAGTTTTAATTGATTAATGACAGGTTTAATCATATCTACTGGTTCTTCGCCACCTTGNNCCTTGAGCGAGATTTTGCCAAAGAGCGGGTGATAAATTTGAACCAGGATTTTGAGTGTCGATAACAATGCTAGCGAGAGTACCAGAGGCAGATTTGCGTAAGTCTAGGTAAATTTTGGGTAAGAAATAGATAAGAATAAAAAGAAAGGGAAGAAAAAGAAATGATAAATTTTTTTGGGAAAAAAGAGACATAAAAAATTATATCAAGGAGTAATAATTAATTGACGTCTTGACGGCGATTTCAGAATGTGTGAAACTGTTAATTAGTAATACTTTATATAAAGATTTAAAAAATGATAAAAAGAAAAGGTTTAGCTCAAATTCCTTTAATGATTGGCCTTTTAATTATGGCGGTGGTGGTACCAGTAGCGACAAAGCTAGTTCAAGAGAGTCAGGATACGAGAAATCAAGCTGCGGGATGTTTAAATCAGTATTGTGCGTCAAATTCTGCTTGTTGTACTGGTTATATTTGTCAAAATTATTTATGTAAGTTAGCAGTTACGCCGACTCCAACCAAAAGACCAACCTCAACTCCGGCTCCTACTTGTACAAATTATACGAGAAGATGTAACGGTAAAAATATTGAGCGATGTCTTAATAATATATGGTATACAGTTGAAACATGTAGCTTTTCGTGTAGTAATGCTTTGTGTGTAAATCCAACCAATACTCCAAGACCTCCAACTGCAACTCCGACCAAGAGACCACCAACCCCAACTCCAAATCCTAACGCTTGTAATTCAGTCTATGAAACAAGGAAATGTGTTAATTCAGCAGAATATACCTGTACCAATAATGTCTGGGTAAAAACTAAAACATGTTCAGGTCCGTGTGTTCATAATGCCTGTCCTACTCCAACAACTTGTTTAGGGTTGGGGGATCCTTGTACTACAGAATCTTGTTGTAGTGGTCTAAAATGTTCTGGTGGAGGTTATGGAGCTTTTGAGTGCATTCCTGATACAACTATATCTCCACCTGCGACTGCAATTCCAACATTATCAGGATGTTCAGCAAGTAAACTTTATCAGTGTGGTAGTTTAGGTGGGTGTGGTGTTGGCTATAGATGTATGCTTTCAGGTTCTTATTATTGCAAATATGATTCATCTTGTCCTGGAGGACCAACAAATACTCCGACTGCCACTCCAACTGAAAAACCGACGGCAACTCCAACAAGCAGTGGTCCTTTGAAATGCTATTGTGTTGATAATTGTGCTAATGACGAATGTAACTGGCAATCGGCTTCGGGTGGTGGTTACAATAGGTATTGTAGTGTTGATTCTTGTAAATATATTCCAACACCTAGACAACCAACCGCAACCCCAACTAAGACATGTTCAAAGACTGGTGGAGCTTGTAATTCTCAAGGTGATTGTTGTTCTGGGAATGTATGTTGGAATGGTCACTGTTATATTTCTAGCGGGCCTTCTCCGACACCTACAACAGGAACGAACCCGCCTAATCCTCCTGGTGGTTGTTCTGGGTCTAAACCTGCCGATAAATGCGAGTCAAAGACACTGTTTATTAACGCTCAGTGCATTAATAATCAATGGGATTGGGATGAGAAACTATGTAATAGCACCGGGAGAAAAGAAGTCTGCGGTGGGACAAACTATTGCTGTCCGACAACCGGTGGATCCTGGACAACTGATATGAGTAAATGTCCGACAACATGTACTCAATGTGCCGGTAAACCTGAGGCTAAATCTAAGGGAGACGCTGATTGTTCTGGGGTAACTAATCTAAATGACTTTTCGATCTGGAGAGGTGAATTTATAACTGGTGCTCTGGGGGTTACGGTTAAGAATAGTTGGAGAGCAGATTTTGACTGTAACGGTAAAGTTAATCTTAATGATTTTTCTATCTGGAGGGATAATTTTATCAAAAGTTTATAAAATAATATGAAAAAAACAACCATACCGCTACTAATTTTATTGATGGTGACACTTTTTGGAGGATTGGTGCTGGTAAAACAAAATCAAGATACGAGAAAGGGTGCTAGTTTTGCGAACACAGTACTTAAATTAATTCTTAACACTACAATAGAGAGAAGAATTGACGAGATAGTTCCTGTCAAGGTTTATTATTATACTGAAAGCGAAGCTAAAGTTGATGGGGTGCAAACCGAGGTTTGTTGGGGAAGTCATTTAAGCTTAGATGAGGGTGGAGTGGTGGTTAATACGGCAAATGGTTTTAATTCTAGCCCAATAGTAGTGATTAAAGAGAACTGTGCGACTTTGGTAGCGACTTCACAACAGGCGGCTGATAAACTTAAAACAACCGGTGAAGTTTTTGCTTTGAATTTTATCGCACTCAGTGAGGGAGAAGGTACGATTACAATTAATAAAGAGTCTTCAATGGTAACTGGAGATAATCCTGCAAGTGCGACTGATAAAGAAATAGCTGTGACTTCGGTTGAAAATACGACTTATAAAATTATTGGATCCTCTCAAACTTGTGAGACTGATGCTGACTGCCCTTCAGGCTATGAGTGTTATCAGCCAACCTGTTCTCCTGACGATAATTGTTTAGATGTAATCCTTCCAAAATATTGTCGACCGATGCTAGAAAAAAATTGTGATCGATGTAGTATCTATTTTGACCATATGAGGTTAGCCTGGCAAGCTCAGCAGAATGAAGATTGTTCTAAAGATCCTTTAATAGATTTTTCAGAAAAATTTTCATCATCTAGTGCTGATACAAAGGTAACAATTATTTATGATGCAAAATGTATGNNAAACCCAATCAGTGTTCGAGATGTAGTAAAGTAAATGATCAGCAATATACCTGGTGGTTAAGAGAGGCAGATAAAACTTGTGATGATGATCCAAGTAGTACACAAACAATATATAGGGCTTACAAAGAAGACTGTCATTTAAGTTCAGGTCAGTGGCCAGTGTTGAATTACAAAGTTCAATATGCTTTTGTAAAAAGTGATTATAGTCAATGTTTTGTACCCAAAGATTGGCCGCTACAAGTAATTGTGTTAAGTGGAGGAGTAACAAAAGCTTATAACAACGTTGTTCCAAGTAAAGTTGATAAAAGTAGTGATTTTGTAACTGTTCAAGGTTCTTTAACTCTTGAAGGTTTTGATAGGACTGATAATGTAGCGGTGTTTATGAAGGGACCAAAACATTTACAAATGAAGTATGCAGTTGATAAGCAAGCAAGTCGTTATGGAAAGGCTGGAGGAGAATTAACTTTGACAAGATCAATTGACACTAGCCCGATTTACGATTTTACCGTTTATCCGATTTTGCCGGGTGATGTGATTGGAAAAAATTCTGATAGTCCTGACGGAGTTGTGGATGGTTATGACTGGGCGGAGGTGAAAAGAATGGCTAAAGTTTTAGAAACTGTTGAGGATGGTGGCTATATAGAGTCTGATCTTGATGGTAGCTGTCAGGTAAATTCAAACGATCTTTATCAACTTAGAAAAACTCTTGAAGAAAAGCAAGGAGAATTATATTAGTAAATATTAACAAAAAAGTAAATATGGAGAATAATAAAATGAAAAATAAATATTTTTTACCTGTTGTTTTATTGAGTTTGGTGGTGATAGCTGTAAGTTTATTTTCGATTACTAATCAAAAAAAAATTACTGATATTGACGGAGGAATGGTTGACACTCAATCAAAAGAGGAGATAGTTTCTTTTAGCTGGCAGAAAGGTGAAAAACCAATTTTATTGATGACAGCGAGTGAAGAAGTCTCAATTGCAGCTTTAGATTTATATATTGGATATAAAAATATTGAAGTTGTTGGGGTAAGCAATTTAGGTGAACTACCTGAACCAGCTTTTCAAAAGGTAAGCAATGATAATTCTTTGGTAGTTTTAAACTATCTGATTTCCGAAGACGATGGTTTCAAAATATATCCTGGCCAAAGTGTAAAAATCGCCGAGCTTGACATTTCATCTGAAATAACGACTGGAGCTGAATTATTTATTGATGAAGAAACTAACATAGTTGACAACAATACAATAAAAGGATTACCTTATAAAAGTGAAAATTTAATGATTAATGGTTCTTTAGAATGAAAAATTTTTTTTGTCTACTAGTTGTTTTATTTTTAGCTCTGGCAGTCAAGCCCGTTTGGGCGGTAGAGCCGATGATGAAACTGGTACCAAGTAGTGGCTCATATACAAAAGATAGTGCCTTTGAGGTGGTGGTAGCGGTTGATTCTGGTGCTGTCCAAACGATGGCCATAGATGTTCATTTAAAGTTTGATCCCTCAAAAGTAGAAATTCAATCGGCAGAGCCAGTAATTAATTTGTTTGATACGCTTGGCTTAGTGTCGATTGGTCCGACTACCGATAATGTGAGCGGAACATTTTTTGACAGTTACTATATAAGTCTTGAGAAGCACCCTGAAGAGAAAGCGACTGTGTCAGGTGATTTGCTTAAGATAAAATTTAAACCTAAGGTTGCTGGGACAATAAACATTGATTTTAAATGTACTGCTGGTTCAGATGCCGACTCAAATATTTTTGATGGGACAACAACTGCTGATATGATTAGTTGTCCATCTAATATTAATGGAGTTTATACGATTACCGACGGAGGGATTTCGGATCCTAATCCAACGGCGATCCCGACGGCGATACCAACATCTGGTACTGAATTACCAAAAACAGGAACGGTAGAAACGACAATCGGTTTGATGATTTTTGGAATTGTGAGCGTGTTATCTTCGCTTGCTTTGAAATTTTTATGAAAGGTAAGTTTTCTCTAAAAACGGTAATAATTATAGTGATATTGCTTTTGGTGGGCGTACTTGGAGTGCTTGGTGTCAATACAGCTAGAACTTATCTAAGTGGTGCTTCAGCTGATTTAGCTCCCAAAAATGTTTTGGGAAAAGGTAACGTGGACGGTAAAAGTGCAACTATCACTTGGACGACTGATAAGGAAACCATGGGAGTAGTTGAATATGGAACGACTCCAGCTTCTTTGTTACTGCGAGCGCCTGAAAGTAGTCAGTCAACCAGTCATTCAGTGGTTTTAAGTCCACTAAAAGCGGGGACAAACTACTATTTTAGAATTAGGGTGGGGGAGGAAGTTTTTGATAATAATGGCATTCCTTATTCTTTTAAAACCATGACGGTGGCAATCGAGCCTACTCAAATACCAACTATTGCAGTTGTACCGACAGTAGCGGTTTTACCGACGGTAAAAGTGGCCAGTGGAAGTGGGGTGATGTCGTGCAATAAGACGACGGATTATGATAAGGACGGAGTGGTTAATAGTCTTGATTATGTTAATTGTTTGAAAAATAATCCTAAAACAACACAAACAATGGTTACTCCAACAAAAGCGAGTAATTGTTCAAAAACAACTGATTATAATAAAGATGGAGTGGTGAATAGTCTCGACTATATTAAGTGTTTACAGGATAATAAATAACGGGTAAAATAGGGCTTGTATTAAGGAGGTGAGCTAATGGCAATGGTTGTCAAACGCAAAAAAGGAGAATCCAAAGACGATATCATTGGTAAATTCCGTAGACTTTGTCTAGAGGAAGATATTACCGAAGAAGTTCGAAAAAGAGTGGCTTATGCTAAGCCTTCAATTGGTCGTTATGCCAAAAAGAAAATTATTTTGTGGCGAGAAAAATGTCGCAAGAGATCTAAAAAATCGAGAAGATATGTGGCGTGATCAAATTAAACAGGAGGTAATTGTTGCTTTAAAGTCAGGTGATAAAAAAATGGTAGAAGTTCTCAGATTTTTAGTGTCACTTATCGATAAAAGAGAGCTGCAATTACCCCCTGAGGGTTTAACAGAGGCTGAGGAAATCAATGTCCTAAGAAAAGAGCTCCGAAATAAAGAGGAGGCTAGAGAAATGTTTTTAAAGGCGGGTAGAGAGGATCTAGTGAAAGAACAGGACTATGAAATTGAAATTGTAAAATCTTATTTACCTGAGGAAATGGGAGAAGATGAAATCAGGGAAAGGGTGAAAGTAGTGATTATCGAAAAAGGTAAAAATTTTGGAGCGGTAATGGGAGAAACAATGAAACAAGTTGCCGGAAAAGCAAGCGGAGATCTGGTGTCGAAAATAGTGAAAGAAGAAATGGAAAAATGAAAAATATAATTTTGATTAAACATCCAAAGAATTGGGGACTTGAAGAAAAGATAATTAGTAAATTAGTTAATAGAGCTTTAGTAAATAAAGGATATGAGAAAAATACCGAGTTAAGCATTTATTTTGTGGGTAGAGTTAAGGCGAAAAAGTTAAATATAAAATACCGAAAGATGGATTATATCCCCCAGGTATTGGGTTTTCCCATGTCAAAAGTGGCGGATAAAGATGGTTATACCAGACTGGGGGATATTGTAATTTGTACGCAGAAATTAAAATACGAAGCAAGATATTTTAAGAAAAATATAAACGAAATTTTAGATCAATGGCTACTCCATGGAGTCGAAAATCTGTTAAAGTGATGTAGTTTGTGGTGTTGTTAAATAAAGCCATTTTTGCTTAAATTAGCCAGATGTCAGTTTTTCATTTGAAATATCGGCCCCAAAAAGTAGCGGATTTAGATTTAACTGAAGTATCTGATAAAATTAATAGTATTATTTCTAGTGAGACCGATTTTCAATCCCTGCTTTTTGCCGGACCAAAAGGGAGCGGAAAAACCTCGGCGGCGAGGATTATTGCCAAAGCAGTAAATTGTCTGAAAATGAAAAAAGGCGAGGCTTGTGGGGAGTGTGAAAATTGTTTGGAAATTGAAAAAGGAAATAGTCTGGATATTATCGAAATTGATGCGGCTTCTAACCGGGGAATTGATGATGTCAGAGGATTAAAGGAGAACGCCTATTTGTCACCAATTCGGCTTAAAAAGAAAATTTTTATTATTGATGAGGTTCACATGCTTACCAAGGAGGCTTTTAATGCTTTATT
>DHGB01000009.1 GCA_002402535.1 Candidatus Shapirobacteria bacterium UBA4809 | reverse complement strand
ACCGCCCCCACAAAAGCCCGGGAAGAGCTTGGTTGGAACACTACCATCGATATTCTTGATTATATTAAAGAATTTATTTCAAAGAATCCTCGCCGATAATGAAAACTTTTGCTGTCTATAATCTCGGCTGTCGGGTCAACGCCGCTGAAACTAATCTTTTTGCTCAGTCTTTAATCAAGAAAAAATATTTACCAAGTAGCCACAACCCCGACATTATTTTTATCAACACTTGTTCTGTCACCAAAAAAGCCAACACCGAATCTCTCGGCCTAATTCGTCGACTCCAAAAAAAATACCCCAAGGCAAAAATAATTATCTCCGGCTGTGCCTCTTTAAAAAATCTAAAATTAAGCAAAAAGATCCAAATATTAAATAATCTCCAAAAAGAAACTTATCTAAAAAATTTAGATTCTACTTACAGCCACCAAATAAAAGATAAATTTTCTCACACTGACCGCTATCTACTTAAAATTCAATCCGGCTGTACTGCCTTTTGCACTTATTGTACCGTACCTCAAAAACGTCCTTATCTCTGGTCATTACCAATTGAAAATGCCATATCTACGGTCAATAAAGCCATCGCCGATGGCTATAAAGAGGTAATAATTACTGGAGTTAATTTAAATCAATACGTACCTGGTTTCTCTAATTTAATTGATGCTTTATTGACCAAAACCAAAATTCCTTTAATTAGTTTTGGCTCTATTCCCATTAACTGTATTAATCAAAATTTTATAAATCTAGTTTCTCGTTTCCCAAATCGCGTTTCTAATTTTTTCCATATCCCCATTCAGTCCGGCTCCGACAAAATCCTCAAATTAATGGGACGAAATTACACCAAAAAAATTATTTTAGAAAAATTTTCTAGCCTCAAAAATCTAAAATCTAATCTCTCTTTTGGCACCGACATCATCGTTGGTTTTCCTAAGGAAACAGATATCGATTTTCAGGAAACATATAATCTTTGCCAAAAAATTGGCTTTTCCAAAATTCATGTGTTTAAATATTCTCCCCGCCCAAACACCAAAGCCCGCGAACTTTTTTTAAAATCTACTAAAATTTCCAAAGAGATAATTAAGGAGCGTTCCCAAAAACTTCAAGATCTTATCTCCCAAACCACACTTCCATCTCATCAAAAACTGGAAAAGAAAAACTAACTTCCTGACCTGGAAAACGTGCATTTTTACCCCAAATATAGGCCCGGCTTACATCATCTCTCATTTCTCCTGAAACTTTTTTTAGGACCGCATCTAAAGACTGTCCGTTTTTCATAATCAAAGGCTCTTTTTTATCCGCCTCACCGTTTCTTTCTCTCTTTAAGTAAACTCTAATCAGTCCTAGGCCCTGCCAAACTTTTTCTTTAAATTCATCAATCCCAATATCCATACTAGCACTCATCAAAATAACTTCACTGTTATTAGATTTTATACTTTCGACTTTAGATTTTTTCTCCATATCTATTTTAGTAATCACTTCTACCAGGGGAATATAGGTCCTCGTTTTGCTGAGGGCATCAATAAACTGATCAATCGTGTTTAATTTTTCCCCCAGCTGAATCACAGCATTCTCAAAACCTAGCTCCTGCGCTATTTCCACCATCGTTTCGTTATCAAGCGAATTAAAAGGATCAATAATTTGAATTGCCCCTTTTGTCATCCGGTGAATATGAACTTTAGGCGCCTTTTTATTTAATCTAATTCCGGCCTCTTCGAGTTCCTTTTTGATTTTAGAAAGCCAATCTTTCCTTTGAATATCAGTCATAAGCACCACCATATTTGATGCCCTAATCACCGATAAAACTTTTTTACCAAAACCTTTACCCCTGGCCGCTCCTTCAATAATTCCGGGTAAATCGAGAATTTGTATTCTTATTCCCTTGTATTCCATCATTCCCGGAACTACACCGAGGGTAGTAAAATCATAATTTCCCACCTTTGATTCAGCGTTGGTAACCGCATTTAATAAAGTTGATTTACCGACGCTCGGGAGTCCGACGAGAACAATCGAAGCGTCACCTGAATGTTTTATCGCATATCCGAGACCTCCACCACCACCTTTATTGCTTGGACCCTCAAGTTCGTCTTTTAATTTTGATAATTTAGCTTTTAAGACTCCGTGATGATGTTCGCTACTTTTATCGTAAGGGGTATCCCTAATTTCTTTCTCCACTCGGGAGATTTTTATTTTTATTATTTCTTCTTTATTCATTTTCTTAGTAGAATACTGGGGCTATGTTTATTTTTTGTTTATTAATCTTATTCTTCCTGAATATCAACCCTATTTTAGCATCTGAACGAAACCTCTTTGGTCTTCACTTAACCCAAAGCGCCGATATCTTCTCCGCCAAAGAAATAATTAATTCGAGCGGCGGGGACTGGGGTTATATCACCATCGTCATTAGAACCGACCAGCTTGACAAAAATATTTGGCAGAGTTTTTTTGATAATTGCCGTAAATACCATCTTATTCCAATTATTAGACTCGCCACTATCATGGAAAATTCCACCTGGAAAATACCGACCCCTGCCGATATTGATCACCTTGCCACCCTTCTTTCTTCGCTAAACTGGCCAGTTCAGCCAAAATACATTATTCCTTTTAACGAGGTTAACCACGCCAAAGAATGGGGGAACAGTATCGATGTTAAAAATTTTGTTGATATTTTTATCTACACAGCCGAGAAATTTAAAAATTATGATTCAAATTTTTTCATCTTATCCTCACCATTTGATTTAGCCGCTCCCGAAAAATTGCCCCAAACTAAATCAGCCAAAAATTTTTACCAAGAAATTTATCAGTATAATTCACGTTATTTTGATTTAATTGATGGACTGGCTTCGCATTCCTATCCGAATCATGGCTTTATCGGCTCTCCTGAGGACAATGGTCAAACGTCCATTCGGGGTTATGAGTGGGAGCTTGATTACCTAAAATATCTTGGTGTAAATAAAACTTATCCTGTTTTTATCACTGAAACCGGTTGGCCTCATCGAGAGGGAGTCACCAAAAATAATGATTATTATTCCCTTAAAACTAGTGCTGATTTTTTACAAAAAGCTTTTGAAATTTGGGAGAAAGACGAAAAAGTAGTCGCTGTCACCCCTTTTACTTATAATTACAGTCAGGCCCCTTTCGATCATTTTTCCTGGCTCGATCCAGATGGAAAATTATATCCGGAATATCAATCATTTGTGGATCTACCCAAAAAGCAAAATCATCCCCAGCAAACTACTCAGTTTCAAATTCTAAAAATTAACTTACCTTTAATTATTTTCAGCCAGAACGAACAAAACGGCTCTTTTGAACTTAAAAATACCGGCCAATCAATCTGGGGAGAGACTAATTTTTGTTTAAATCCGCAGTCTTCTGATAATATTGAAAGCACCCCCATTTGTACCGGTAGTAACTATATTTATCCCGGTAAAATAGCCAAAATACCATTTAATTTTACGATTAAATATTATTTGGAAACAAGTTATCTTGGCTGGAAAGATACTCCTCAGTATGAAATTAAATCTCTTAGTCCCACTTCTACCATCTATCAACCAAAAGATAATCTCTGGACCCGTTTCAAAACCTGGCTAAAAGAATTTATGAGTTAATACTAGTGGGCCCTGCGAGATTCGGACTCGCGACCAATCGCTTAAGAGGCGACTGCTCTACCGCTGAGCTAAGGACCCAAGTTGTTAAGTGCGCCCAGGGGGAATCGAACCCTCATCAATAGTTCCGAAGACTATTACTCTATCCATTGAGCTATAGGCGCTTTGTTGTATCCCCAGCAGGGATCGAACCTGCGGCCTTCTCCTTAGAGGGGAGACGCTCTATCCAACTGAGCTATGGGGACAGCTTCGTTATTTTACCAAATTATTGATAAAATAGGCATATCGCCGCTGTGGCCCGCCTGCAAAAGCTGTTGCTTTAGCAACTGCGGGCAGGTGAAATTGGTATTATTGAATAATTACCAGTACTGTGGTGATAAAGCATATATTTAACAAATTGCCGCTGTGGTGAAATTGGTATACACGTACGCTTTAGGAGCGTATATCGAAAGATGTGGAGGTTCGAGTCCTCTCAGCGGCACTTTTTCTGCTAAACTATTTTATGTGGTTATTTTTTCTTTTATTTTTTTTCTTTAATCTTTCTCCCGTAAAGGCTCAAACCCAGGATGAGTTGTTTACTCAATATCGTCAAGATTATCTATTTTTACGAGATGAATACCAAAAAAATTATTTAGATTTTTTGAACAAAAAAAATGTCTATATTCAATATCGCAGTATTACCTCTGAGCAGGATATGGTTGAATCGACAAAAACCGTCTTATTTTCGAGAAATAAAATGCTTAAAAGTTTTTTAATGGCTCTTCGGGTCAGTCTCGATAAATATAAAAATATTAATTCCGTAAATACCGAAAAAAATCAGATTCAACTTTCAAAATGGGAGGAATGGCTTGATGAACAAAATTTGATTATTCCTAATTTTACCAACTCTAGTGACATCAAAGAGTGGGCGACTCTTTTCAAAAATCGCTATCTTGAAATTCAAAATGCTTTTTATCAGGCTTTAACTCAGGCCGATGTTAATCTTCGTCTTTATAATCTAAATGAAATCAAATTATTAGCTGAGGAAATTAAAACTGACCCCAAAAATAATAATTTTACTCAAGATTGGTTTGCCAATTTTCCCGTTAAATCTGATTTAATAAAAAATTCACTTGAGACTGCCACCGCCCTTGCTCAAAAACCCCAAAAAGCAAGAACTTTCAATAATTACTATCCCGAAGTTAGGGTTCAAACTCAAAAAGCAGATTCATATCTAGAAAGTCTTTTAGCTGATTTAAAAGCAATAACGATTAAATTTTATAACTAAAATGGCCGAAATTCCCTATCAAAATATCGATATTCCCCAAAATAACCCTCTTGGTTTCCGAGAAGAAATGCCTGCCTCTCCTCCTGCTACTTCCAAAAAACTAAGCCCTAAAATAATTCTCTTGATTGCTCTCGGGGCAATTATTTTGCTCCTTTTTATTATTTCTTTAATTGTCTCTTCTCGCCGAAAAAACAGCAATTCAATAACTCCCATTATCACTCCAACTCCAACTGAAATCATTGCTCCGACCGTCTCTAAATCACTTTTACCTGAAATTTATCAGGAAAAATTTGAAACTATTGAGAATAATATAAACCAAGACTTGGAAATAGAAATTCCAGTTATTGATCTTGAAATTGGACTTTAGTTTTTTCTTGATAAATAAGCTCCACTTTCGGTACTGATCAAAATTTCTTCACCATTTTTTATAAAAAGTGGTACCAGTACTTTGGCTCCAGTATCCAAAATCGCATTTTTCATGGCTGAAGTTGCCGTATCACCTTTTATCGAATTTTCTGTTTCTACGACTACACAAGCAATACTCTTTGGCAGAGTAATTCCCACCGGTTTATCTTCATAGAATTTGATTCTATAAAGAAGCCCTTCTTTTAAATATATTTTGTCTTCAGCAATTATTTCCGAGGGGACACTGTATTGTTCAAAAGTTCTTGGCTCAATAAAAACATAATTATTACCATCAAAATAGGAATATTCAGCCTCCTGTGTCTCCACGAGCACTTCTTCTACTTTTTCTCCAGATTTATAGGTATATTCTACTACACGACCGGTGTATAAATTTTTTAATTTCGTCCGGTAAAAAGCTGATCCCTTTCCTGGTGACACAAAAGTTATATCCATCACCAGATGTGGCTCTTCATGAAAAAGTAAATAAATTCCTTTTTTAAACTGTGCTGTTGAAATCATTCCCATAGGGGGTATTGTAAATCTTAAATCTTCAGACTTCAATCTTCAAAAGAAAAAGCACTTTAATTGTAGATNNAGATTGATACAAAAAAATCCCAGAGCATGCTTTTTAGAGGAGCCACCCCGGGATCTGGGGGGAAATATACCAAAATATTATAACTATGTCAATAGTATAGATTAGATATGTATCAGCGACCTTCTTCTAATTCGTCAATAAACTGCTGTACTCCCCGTGCCCAGGAACCATCCGAGTGGGGACAATATTTCTTCATAATCAGCTCTGGAGTGTTAAGGCCTTTATCAAAATATTCTCTCTTTAAATATTCAGCAAATGATTTTAAAGCTAGATCATAACTTTCAAATTTTAAAGTCCCGTTTTTATGAATTCCATACCCCCAACAATTATAAGAATCCTCAGGAATTTTTTTGCATAAATTTGATTCCTGCTGGGCAATTGCTACTATCCAGTAATAATCAAAACCATATGTTTCCGATATTTCAAAAATTTGCCTAGCATAAGGCAAAAGGGGAGATTTATATTTAGCTAAATATTTTTCGATTATTACCGGTCGAGCATCAGCTTTTATGATTTGACTTTTAATTTCACCTGAATTTTCTACATCATTTGATTCAGCCGCCACTGTTAGTGATTTGCTACTTGATAAATTGGAATAAATAAATTCATTTTTTCCGATAGAGTCCATTAAATAGATACACTCACCCACGGCAATTGCTACCAAGAGTCCTCCCAAAATTCCCCAAAAAAACAAACGCCCGATTTTAACAATTACTTTTTCCATAAAAATATTTAATTATGCTATCATATTCAGACTTATGAAAACAAATCACCAATTAAAGCAACTTAAGGATAAATCATTTAGCCTTGAACTAACCCTAGCCGCTGAAGATATCAAAAAAGAATATCAGCATGTTTTAGCCGAAATTCAGGCTTCTTTTGAAAAAAAGGGTTTTCGCAAAGGCAAGGCACCGCTCGATGTGGTCGAGCAAAATATTTCTCCCCAGAAGGTTATTGAAGAAGTCCTCAATCATCTTTTGCCAAAAGCTTATAAAGAAATTATCGATGAGCACAAATTAAAGCCAATCACTGAACCAACCATTAAAATAAAAACCGAAAAACTTTCTTTAGATTCAGATTGGGTTTTAGAAATGGAAAGTGCCGAGCTTCCTCCAGTAAACATTAATCCTCAATTCTTCGACGAAATTAAACCTCTAAATAAAGATCAAAAAAATGATCAAAAAATTAAAACTGATAAAATTATTGACCTAATCTTAAAACACACTCAAATCGAACTCCCAGCAGTCTTATTAAATAATGATGTCAATCGTCGCCTCTCCGACCTAGTTGAGCATCTCGAGTCAGCCAAATTGACTGTCGACCAATATCTAAAAAGCAAAAATATTACTCTACCCAAATACCGAGAAGAATTAGAAATTCAAATCAAAAAAGATTGGGCCTTAAACCTAGCCATCAATCAAATTGCCATCGATAAAGAAATTAAAGTAGAACAAAAAGAAGTTGAAGACATTTTTACCAAAAATCCCCAGCTTAAAAATGATCCTAATTTGGTTTACTTTCTCTTGACTCAGCAAAAAGTCCTCGATTATCTCCAAAGTATCTTATAATTTGATATAATCCTCCTATGACAGCAGGTGGGTCTTATCACGGAAAAACCGATCCCAAAAAACCGAGTATTTTTGGTGTCAATAAAAGTAACGAAATTTTATCGGATACACAGGCTAATACTGCTCCCAAAAAATTTTCCCTTAGTGGAATTTTAGGTCTTAACCAAACCGTAGAATTAAATAAAGATTCACCCGAATCTCCAAATTGGGCCAAAGAATTTTTAGGTAACCCAAATCTTCCCCAGCAGCAAGAAAAACAACTGCTTAATCAAAAAAATCGAGAGTTAGAAAAAGTTGTAACCGAGCTTCAGGAAGAAATCGAAAAATTAACCCAATCAACTGACGATCTTGATAAAGATGTTAAAAATATCAGTCTTGAAAACATTCCCGAAGCTTCAGAATATCAGATAAATTTTTTAGTTAGAATCAAAAACTTTATTACCAATTTCCGTAAAAATATAAACGAAGCTGCCTCTTGGCTTGAATCTTTTACCAAAAAAAAGAAAAAAAGAAATTATTTCTGGTCAATGGCCAAAAGTAAAAAAGGTGGGGAACAGTACCTGATGAGTAGTGAACATTCCTCTGCCAGAAGTGTCAATTAAAATTTTGTTATAATTCCTCCATCGAGTCTATAGC
>DHGB01000003.1 GCA_002402535.1 Candidatus Shapirobacteria bacterium UBA4809 | reverse complement strand
CACAAAGAGATACCAGCATTTTTACCGGACTATGGATTAAGTATCACTTTCTCTGCAACTAAATAATTCTGCAAATAGCAGTCCTGATTGAGTCCCCTCCAAAGGCGGGCAGGCAAGGCGGGGAGAAGAATTGATATAATTATATTTATGTCAGAGAATCCTTTAATCAATGCATTGAGTGCTTCAATTTACATTATTCTGGGTGTTACCGTTATGAACTTTGTGACAGAGCCATTAAAAAATAAACCGGATACTTTTTTTGCCCCGGTTGTTTTCTTATCACTATTAACCTTGTCTGTAGCGGTGATGGCATTTTTGTTTTTTTATCAACCTGTCTTGCTTTTTATTGAGGGTAAGAAAAAAGAGGCGGTAAATCTATTCCTTAAAACTGTGGGTATATTTGGAACAATTACCGCTATTTCATTGATTCTTCTTTTTTCGGGACTGATTTAGTTGGAATTTCGATTTAATTAAATATTATCAAGACGAAGAAATTATTGGTCGCCTTTATGGGTGTTTAAACTTATACCTGATGGAATTCTGTTTGTAAGAATTTAGATTCTTGTGGCTTGAAAGATGACAAAGACAAGATAAAGAAAAAGAAGGCCGAGACCTTCTTTGCGACTAAATGAATATTTTTTGCCAACAATAGCATAAAAATAGACGGCGAGGGTAATGCCGGTCAGAAAAAAGAGATCGATTTTGAAGGCAGTAAAGTCGAGAGGGTGAATAAAGGTAGAAATACCAATGATAAAAAGGAGATTAAATAAATTTGAACCTAAGATATTACCGATACCGAGTTCTTTGTCGTGTTTTTTTATAGCCATCCAGACAGTTACTAGTTCGGGGAGAGAGGTGCCGAGGGCCAGGAGAAAATAACCTAAAATAGTTTCAGAAATTTTAAAATGAATGGATAGTTCAATAATTTGATCAATGCAAATTTTGCCGGAGACGATTAAAAAAGCAAGCGAGATTAATAGTAGTAAGGGTTTAAACTGAGAATAGTTTTTATGAGATATTTGAAGGTGGTTGTAGTCTTTGGACAAAATATTTAAGAGAATAAAAACTGAGAGAAGGGAGATTCCAGCGGCCCAGTTTAAATCGAAGTTTAAATAGGCGGAAAGAGCCCAAAAAGCCATGAGGGCAACGATGTTGAAAGGGATATTAATGTCAACATCTCTTTTTCTAATTTTAAAATTATTGAATATGGCAATAACACCTAAAACTAAACAAAAATTTGTGATATTACTCCCAATAATGTTGGAAATAGCTAGCTGATTGTGTCCTGAAATAGCTGAAAAAATCGTTGAAATTAACTCGGGGATAGAGGTGCCAAAGGCAACCACGGTGAAACCGATAATAAAGTCACTAACTTTTAATTTTTTGGCGAGGGCTGAAGCCTGATCAATAAAGATTTCGGCTGATCTAACAAGAACAAATAAACTTAATAGAATAAAAAAGACAGAAAGCATATTAATATCATAACTTAAAAAGAGGAATTAATTTATAATCTCTTTATGTGGTTTAAAAAAGTCTGGCTCAATAAAATATGGCTAGGCCTCGCAATAATATTTCTATTGGCAGTGGTTATTTTTGGAAAAGTGCTCGATGGTTATCTTGATCAAGATGGTCTGATGAGGCTTGACCGGCCGATTAACCAAATGGTTGTTCAATTAAGAAGGCCACTGTCAAATAGGTTTATGTTGCTTGTAACCTTGACGGGAAATTGGCAAATGATAATGTGGGGGAGCCTGCTTGGGGCGATACTGCTGATAATTGCCCAAAAAAGACGTTACCTGATGGCTATGATTTTGAGTAATGTGTCGGCAATGTTGATAGTTAGTATGGCAAAAAATTTAATCAGTCGGGCTCGACCGCCAGTAGAAAATGCTCTGATACTCGAACATGGTTTTGCTTTTCCCAGCGGTCACAGTTATTTTGCGGTGGCTTTTTATGGTCTTTTGACTTATTTTTGGGTGCGTCATTTTTATCAAAAATGGGCGAGAATAGGGGTGTTTATATTAGGTTCTACTTATATTTTCCTCCTGGGATTATCAAGAATCTATTTGGGTGTCCATTGGACGACAGATGTGCTTGGAGCCTTGTCTCTTGGAGTAGCATCGCTGGCGGTGATTGTAGCTTATGTCGAGTATAAAAGAAAGTTTTTTAAAGAGGAATACCGGCAGATTGACCGAAAAAAACTGTGGCGATATTTTGGAATTTTTGCAGCGCTTTGGCTATTTGGTCTATTTTGGCTTTATCAAAGCAGGGTTAAGAGCTTCGGGATAAAAACGATTAAACCAACAAGGGTGGCGATAGAGGCGATGATTAGCACTGCGCCAGCGGCAACATCACGAGGAATAGTAGTTTCTCCGTATTGAAGCTTTAAGCTAATGGTGAGGGTATTACAGACATCTTCAATAGCAGTATTGAAAAGCTCAGCAGAAATAACGAGGGCAATCAGAATTAAAATAATAATAAATTCAGTGGTCGATATTTTTAGTAATAAGGAAGCAAATAAGACGAAAATAGCAGCGACTAAATGAATTTTGAGGTTTCTTTCTTTTAGACCCCTTTTCCAACCGTTAAGGGCGTGACCAAAGGCTTTGATGAGATTTCGGAGTTTAGATGACATGTCTAATGATACAAAAAATTTGGTCAAAACTATATATAATAGTTCTATGCACTATTCTGGTTTGTCAAAAAAAGAAATCGAGAAACTCGAGAAAAAATATGGAAAGAATGTCCTGCCTATAAAAGACAGTTTTTCCAAGGTGGAAATATTTTTTTCTCAGTTTAAAAGTCCTTTTATTTATATCTTGTTGTCGGTGATTGTGATATCGATTTTGTTTGGGGAGTATCTTGACGCCATTCTGGTAATGGCAGTGGTGTTGACCAATGTCTTTATGGGTTATTTTCAGGAGCTGAGTAGCCAACAAACTTTACTTTCACTAAGAAATATCTTAAAACCAATGGCCCTGGTTATTCGAAACGGGATACGTTTTGAAATTAATATTGAAGAGCTAGTGCCAGGGGATATTGTGGTCTTAAATTCGGGTGATAAAATTCCGGGTGATGGAGTGTTGCTCGAAGGAAATGGCCTACTGGTTGATGAATCAATGCTTACTGGTGAGAGTCGAGCGGTAGAAAAATCGATAGGCCCAAAAGGTCAAAATAGTTTATTTATGGGGACGACGGTATTGCTTGGCAAGGGGATAATGAAAGTGGAAAAAATTGGAATTGAAACAGAAATGGGGAAAATAGGAAAATCGTTATCTGAAATTGAAGAAGAAAAGACACCACTTCAGAATAAACTGGAAATATTTACAAGACAACTGGCCAAAATTATTTTGATTGTCTGTTTTCTTCTCTTTGTGATTGAATTACTGTATGGGACGAGTCTTTTTGATTCTCTCAGACTGTCGATCATTTTATCGGTGGCGGCAATTCCAGAAGGTTTACCAATCGCGGTAACGGTTATTTTGGCCATTGGGATGAGAAAAATACTTAAAAAACAAGGCCTTGTTAAAAAACTGCTCTCAATTGAAACTCTCGGGTCAACAACGGTTATCTGTAGCGATAAAACGGGGACTTTGACGGAAGGACGAATGAAGGTGGTTGATTATAGTTTTGAAGATGAAATTAAGGCCCAGTTGTCAATGATTTTGGCTAATGAACAGCGGGATTCTTTGGAGATAGCTCTTTGGGATTTTGTCAAAAATAAAGGCCAGATAAATCCTCAAAAAATAGTTAATTCTATGGAAAAAACTTATGAAGAAGTCTTTGACAGTATTAAAAAACATTCTTTGACTGTTGTAAAATCAGGTAAGAAAGAAAGTTCTTTTGTAATTGGAGCGCCGGAGGTAATTTTATCTTTTTGCCGGATAAGTGCCATTAAGAAAAAAATAGTGCTGACAGAAATTGAGAGACTAGCGGGAAGGGGACTCAAAGTACTCGGGTGTGCTAGTAAAGAAAGTGGTGATTTAAAGAAAAAAACAGATTTTAGATGGAATGGCCTTTGTGGCATCGAAGATCCTTTGAGGGCTGATGCTCGCGAAACGATACAAAAAGCCCTAGAATCGGGAATAAAGATAAAAATAGTAACTGGAGATTATCAAAAAACGGCGGAGGAAATAGGTAGACAACTAGGTTTTGATATCTCAGAGTCAAATTCGATTGAGGGATCAGAGCTGGAAAAATTATCTGAAGAAGAATTGTTGGCGAGAGTTGAGGAGATAATCATTTTTTCGAGAATCACCCCCAATCAAAAACTCCGGATTGTAAAGGCTTTACAAAAAAATGGGGAAATCGTGGCGATGACTGGTGATGGGGTCAATGACGCGCCGGCTTTGAAAAAGGCTGATATTGGGGTGGTGATGGGCAGTGGTACGGAGGTGGCTAAGGAGGCAGCAGATTTAATCCTTCTTGATGGAAATTTTAAAACGATAGTTTCGGCGGTTGAAGAGGGGAGGAGAATTTTTACCAATTTAAAAAAAGTGGTAGCCTATGTTCTGTCAAATTCTTTTGTTGAAATCTTTTTAATACTCGGGGCGACGATACTGAGAATTCCGGCACCGCTAACGATAGTTCAAATTTTGTGGGTTCATTTAATTTGTGATGGACCACCAGATATTGCTCTCGGATTTGAATCAAAAGAACTTGATTTAATGAAACAGAGACCAGAGGCAATTAAAAAAGAAGATATTTTACCAAAAAGAATGAGAAATATTATTTTAGTGATTAGTTTGCTGGTTGGTGGCTTATCCCTTTTTATTTTCTATTATTATTCGATTATTCTTCATGATTTAGTTTTGGGGAGAAGCATGGTTTTTGCGACGGTGGCTACTGTCGATTTAATTTATGTGTTTGCATATAAAAACCTAAAAAGGCCAATCGTAAAAACAGAAAAATTTTTTAGAAATAAGGTTTTATTTTTATCGGTAATTTATGGTTTTGGGCTGGTTTTTATGGGGATTTATGTTCCGTTTTTTAATAAAATTTTAGGGACAGTTCCGCTTAATTTTTATCAGTGGTTAATTGTGGGGGGAGTGGGAATTTTAGCGACATTAATAGTAGATTTGAGCAAATTTTTGTAAAAATTTATTGGTTTAGATCTTGATATATTTTATTTTCGCGCCGAGGGAGGAGAGTCTTTCGGCTAGTTTTTCGTAGCCTCGCTCGATGTATTCAACTCCATCAATAGCGGACTGTCCCTCAGCGGTTAGAGCGGCCAGGGTGCTGGTCGCCCCGGCGCGGAGATCAGCAACGGTTAAATTGGTGGCGTGAAGTTTTGAAGGACCGTAGATTTTGACTCCGTGAAAGTATTCAGGTTTGTCACTTTCGGGATTGAAGTGGTAATAAGTGGCGGGGTCACTAACTTTTGGCTGGAAAAATTTGGTTTTGGCCCCCATTTCATTTAAGAATTTAATGTGTTGAAAGCGACTGGGAAAAACTCTCTCGATGATGCTACTACAGCCGACAGATTGGGTTAAGACTAATGAAAAAACAGCCTGCCAGTCAGTCATAAAGCCTGGTTCTGGCTCGGTTTCGATGGAAATAGCAGTCAAAGGTTTTTCCCAAGAAACAAAAACCTCGTCTTTACCCCAATTTGTTTTGGCTCCCATTTTTTCAATCGTTTTTAAAAAAGTATAGATAGTTTTGGGATTAATTCTTAAAATACTGACAGAGCCTTTGGTGCTCAGAGCTCCGCAGGCAAAGGTAACGGCTTCGTTGCGGTCAGAAATTATTTGATGAGAAGCGGAATGGAGATTTTTTACTCCATTAATATAAATAAGGGCTGGATTGTTTTCATCCCGTTTAATTTTACCTCCCATTTTATTTAATAGTTCAATGAGATCATCAATTTCAGGCTCACAGGCGGCATTTCGAATAATAGTCTCGCCTTTGGCAGTGACTGCAGTCATTAAAATAACTTCAGTGGACGTATGAGAGGGCTTGGGGAAAGTGTAATCAGTGCCGATAAGACCACTGGTTTTGAGGGTATAGGAATTTTCATCAGATAAAATCTCGACATTCATCTGCTTTAAACAAGCAAAAAGACGATCGAGAGGTCTTTCGCCAATCTTGTCGCCACCAGGGGAGGGAAAGGTGATTTGGCCACAGCGAGCTAAAAGAGGGCCTGAAAAGATGAAGGAGGTTCTTGATTTTTCTCCGGTACCACTTGGAATAACCGTATCAGTAATATTTTTTGTTTGAATCGAAAGAGAGTGTTCTCCAAGTTCTTCAATTTTTGCCCCTAGATGGGCAGCAATACTTTTGGTAATCTTGACATCGGAAATTTGGGGGACATTGATTAGTTCAATTGGATCAGAAGTGAGCATGGAGGCAATTATTTGTTTGTAGCTAGCGTTTTTGGCACCTCTGATAAAAACTTCACCAGTTAAAGGATTTCCACCGTCAATGATATATTTCGACATATTTGTTTAAAAAATTAATGGCGACTATGTATATATAAGATACTATAAATAGTAGCTGATGACAATTTATTTTTTGATGACGGTAGCTATTTCACTGAGATTGTTAATTATGATTGTCTGAGAAGGGACCGGCTGCTCGTGGATAGACCAAGAATTTGAATTTTTGATTAAAAAGCAATGATTGATGCCAAGGCTACTGGCGGGATTGATATCAGAGCGGGGAGAGTCGCCAACCACGGCGCATTCGCTGGCTTTTGTTTTGAAATAATCTAAGGCTGATTGCCAGGAATCGGCTGTTTTATGTCCATTTTCATCAACAATAAAAACGCTATCCCAGTTTAAATATTGATTTAGCCCTAGCCAGTTATATTTGCGCCAGGTCCAGTCTTTGTTGGCGTGGGTGACAATAGCTAGGGGGGTGTCAGTGGCTTTGAAGAAATTGAGACTTTCTTTGGCTCCAGCTTTAAATTCAAGTGGAGTGGTGTAAATATTTTGAAAAATTTCTTTGACGTGACTGTCAACTTCGGAGGGTAAAAGATATTTAGAACTGAGGCTATCAACAACTAAATTCCATCTGTTTGGGTTGACGCCGTATGTTTCAAAAAACTGATCATTAAAATTTCTAATTTGTTTTTCCCAGGCGCTTTTTGGGAGAGGGGGAGAATGAGTGGCTAAATAATCACAAGCTTTCGAGATTTGATTAAAAAAAACTGATTGAGTATCACAAAGAGTATCGTCCAAATCTAAGAGAAATAATTTAATGTTATTATTTTTCCGCCAATCATTAAACTTAAGTTCTTTTTCAATGGGGCTTAAATGAAGAGATTCCACCTGCATGGTGTGAATTATATCTTATTCGTGGGGGAATTTATTTAAATAAAAAAAACAGAAAAATGAGTAAGAAAGATTACAAAAAGGTAAGGGAAATTGTTGGCTATTTCATAATAACAAAATCAAAAAAATAAAGATAGGGATTGAAAAAATAGCAATAGATTTTTAAGATTTAAAGGATGTCGGGAATTGAATTTGAAGGAGTAAAAAAAGATCCGTATAAGCCAAGTGAAATAAGAAAGACAAGACAAATGGTGGAATCGTACATGAAAGCTGGTCAAACGCTCAAGGATAGAATAAGACCAGATCAAATTGAAGCAAAGGTGACAATCAAAAATCCAAATAGTGTAGCCAGGATTATGCTAATTTCAGATTTACATTTTGGTTCAGAAGCTTCCGGAATCGAATCAATTAAAGAGATTATGAGGGAACTGGATAAACCTGATACTTATGCAATATTAGCTGGTGATTTATTGGAGGGGATAAAGCAAGAATATATGTCAACAACGACAGGAACTATGTTTAATTTTCAAGAACAAATCGATGTTTTTAGAGGAGTTTATTTGAGTAAAAAAGTTGAGGAAAAAAAAGTGTTAGCCGTTGTTTCAAGATATGGAAGTCATGATGACTGGCCAAATGGTAAAGAATCGTTAAACGGACCAGCAATAATGCTCAATCCTTTGACTTTACCCGATGGTTCAAAAATTCCTTTGATAATGAACGATGGAAGACTTTTTGTCAAAATTGGAGATTCTCCCGAGGTGGGAATTCAATTGTTTCATAAAGTTGGAGGATCTGGTTCGACACTTAATCCAGTAAAACCACACAGAGGAGTAATTTTGAATAAAAAAATAGACAGAGATCAGAAAGTACCAAAAGTGGTTTTGGCTGGGCATAACCATAGTCGGGCAGGAGTTTCCAGCGAAAGAGTGTTGGCGGGAAATACGGAAGTTCAACTAGTGCTGCTACAGGGAGGAACAGTTAAGGGTTTGAGTGATGAAAATCCTGATTTTTTTATGGTAGAAAAAGGAGGAGTTCTAATTCAACCACCTGGAGCAGCGATGGTAATAAGACACAAAAAAGAAGAAAATCAGATTCAGGTGGTGCCAGCTTACGGAAATGAGAAATCGAGAAGATTACTGGAGGCGTTTGAAGTATTAAATCGAAGTGAATCACTCGGGATGACGGAAGAATTAAGGCAAGAATTAGAAAATGAAGACGGAGAACTTCAGTTAACTCTTGATGAGGAAAACTCTTCGGTGGCAGAAAGAAGTGGGGGTCAGGAAATAGAGTCAAAACTGTATAGTAAATTAAACTGGAGGGTGGATGTAGGAAAATTGGGATTACCAACTTGTGTTCATTTTATTTCCCATGTTGATTTTGGGTCTGGACAAGCTGATTTAAATCAAGTTGAAAAAATTATTAATGAAACTAATAAATCCAAACGATCGGGTCTATTGGTTTTAAATGGAATGCTGGACACGAAAGTTCCTATGAGAGATGATCGAATGGATGTTCTTGATGATTTTGTTGAGACAATCAGTAAGGTACCTTTAGCAAAACAGATGGGAATAATGCTGGATTCAGTGTTAAGAGATGATGCCTGGAATAAAGAAATAGGAAAAATGCCTAAGCCTAACAAAGAAAATTGGCTTGATGGAGAGGAAGGAGATATGCTGGAAGGTGACGAAAAAGATTGGCTAG
>DHGB01000036.1 GCA_002402535.1 Candidatus Shapirobacteria bacterium UBA4809 | reverse complement strand
GCCAAAAACCTGAATTAAAATTTTTTGTCATGAGTTTTTGTCCCTACGGTAATCAAATGGAGGATGTTCTCCGTCCCGTCTTTGACTTACTTAAAGATAGTGCTGATATCACCCCTCATTATATTTTTGATAAAATCGAAAATCTCGACACCTATTGCAAAAGCCGTTCTGGCGATGCCACTCAGTGTGCCGCTTATGTCGAGAATAAATACTTTAGCACCGTCGCTGACTGTCAAAAAGCCATCGCCAAAAGTTTATCCGACTGTAAGGATGAAAGTGCCTATATAAAATCTGAAAAAGGAGCCATGTACGCCTCTCTCCATGGCCGTCAAGAAGCTAATCAGGATGTTCGGGAAATTTGTGCCTGGAATTTAGCTACTGACAAAACTCAATGGTGGAATTTTGTTGGTAATGTCAACAAGAACTGTACCTCGACTAATGTTGATAATTGCTGGGAAGAACAGGCTAAAAGTGCTGGCTATGAAACAGCCAAAATTACCGAATGTTTTAATAAAGAGGGAATAGACCTTATCGAGAAAGAAATTGCCCTAACTACCAAATATAATGTTTCGGGTTCTCCCACAGTTCTCATTAATGATGTCTCCTTCCCCCCAGAAACTGCCTACACTCAAGACGGCAAAGGTTCTCTTAAAATTGGCAGTAAAGTGGCCACCCAAGATCGTTACCGGACTCCAAATGTAATTAAAGAAGCCCTCTGTACCTCTTTCCAAAAAAGTCCCACCGAGTGTAAAACTGAAATTCCTGACCTGACCGGTCAAGCTGTGCCCGCCGGCGGATGCTAATCTCAACCTGTCATTGCGAGATAATCCGAAGCAATCTTAGATTTTAAAAATCCCCCTGTAATAGGGGGATTTTTTGATATAATAATAATTATTTCACCATTGGTTGTTTCGACAACTATTTATTTAGTATTCAATTTCCGAACTTTCCTTGTAGAGACGCCATATATGGCGTCTCTACAAAAACACAATTAGACCCGTTATTCCCAATACAAACTCAACCAACCAAATTTAAAAAATTTTTATTCCCAATTTTAGGTAATTTTTGATGTAAAATATATTTATGAAATCTCATGACTATTGGCAAAAGCAACACCAAAATTATTCCACCTATGATTGGATAACCAAACCAACTATTTTTGCTGAACAAATAGTGAATCTTTTACCAAAAAATGGAAAGCTAATCGATCTTGGCGCCGGTCAAGGCCAAGACAGTCGCTTCTTTGCCCAAAATAATTTTCAAGTTACCAGCACTGATTTTACCCAAGATGCTTTAGATATTTCCAGAAACAAATCTAATAATTTAGAAATCGATTATAAAAATGTTGATTTAACAAAACCTTTACCATTTGACGACTCTTCTTTTGATATCGTTTATTCTCATTTATCTCTACATTATTTTGATAACATCACAACTCAAAACATATTTAACGAAATACATAGAATCTTAAAAAAAAACGGTATATTGGCCATTTTAGTTAATACAATCAATGATCCGGAAGTTGCCGAATCAGAAAAAATAGAAGAAGGATATTTTCTCAGTCCGGTAGGAATTAAAAAGAGGTTTTTTCCGGTGAAATATCTTCGTCAACTAATAGGGGATAGATACCAAATTGAAATTTTAGATGAAAATGGTGAAACATATAAAGACAGCATCAAAAATTTAATTAGATTTGTCGGCAAAAAAATATGAAACTAAATTCTCATCAGCTGCGAAAATCTAGAGTAGGGGAGTCACTGAAAAAACAAAAACTGCTAAAGCGTCAGCCTCTAGTTTTAGTCCTCGACAATATTCTGGATACCTACAATATCGGTTCCTTTTTTCGCCTAGCTGATGCCCTCGGAGTCGAGAAAATATATCTCTGTGGTTCCGTCGTTACCCCCCCCAACATCAAAATCCACCGAGCCTCTATTGGCACCTGGAAATGGGTCCCTTGGGAACAAATATCTTCTACAAAGGAATGCCTTTTAAAACTAAAGAAAGAAGGCTATCACCTCGTTGCCTGCGAGCAAGGTGAGGGGAGCATCCTCTATCAAAAAGCAAAGTATAAATACCCCTTAGCTATCGTCGCTGGTAGCGAAATTAATGGTATCTCTAAAGATATTTTAAAAATCTGTGATCAAATTGTGGAAATTCCAATGTTTGGCATCAATATTTCTCTAAATGTCCTCGTCGCCACCGCAGTCATCGCCTTCAATGCTATCAGTAAAATAAAACTAAGGTAAAACTATTACTCTAAAGAAATTTCCTTTATTGGGAAGACATTCAGTTCCACTCTTCTTACATTCTCCTTTAAGAAAAAGAGAACATTCGTAAACATTATTTCTTGAAGCATTTACTGTCATTAATTGTCTTCGGTACAACTCAGGACTGTAACCAATTTCATCTGGCATTAAATCGCCCGTAGGTGAACATAAAGCACTTTTTATTATTTCAACCGACATTAGGCTATTTTAACACAAAAAATTTACCTTATTTAAGGCTATAAATTAGCACTTAATTTTACCTATTTTGATATGGTTTTATCATTTTATTTGGCCTATCTTTCCATCATATTTGCTTATTGTCAAGCTATTTTTATCTGCTACAATTAATTTATCCCTAATTATTCTAAATATTTTAGAATTTAGACTTTGGATTTTTTTATTTTTCAATATGCCAGAAACCACAGATTATACTTCTAAACAAATTGTTGTTCTCGAGGGTCTTGAGCCGGTCAGAAAACGTCCCGCCATGTATATTGGTTCAACTGATACCACTGGTCTTCATCACTGTCTCAACGAAATCATCGACAATTCTATTGACGAGGCTTTAGCTGGCTTTGCCAAAAATATTTGGATTATCATTCATCCCGACAATTCTGCTACCGTCGCCGATGATGGCCGGGGCATTCCTATTGATATCATGCCCAAATACAAAAAACCTGCTATCGAAGTCATCATGACCACCCTCCATTCCGGTGGTAAATTTGAAGGCACAGCCTACAAAGTTTCTGGAGGGCTTCATGGGGTGGGCGCTGCCTGTGTCAATGCTCTTTCGACTCTTTTTCAAGTTGAAGTTCGCCGGGAAAAGGAAACTCATTTTATCGAATTTTCCAAAGGTAAGGTTAAAACAAAATTAACTACCATTCCTAAAAGCAAAATTGAGAGACTCGAAAGTATCCTTCCCGGCGGCATTACCGGCACCACTACTACTTTTTATCCTGATCCAGAAATCTTTAAAGAAACTACCGAGTTTGACAACAAAACCATTATTAAATCACTCAAAGATCGAGCTTATTTAACCAGCAAAATTTACTTTCATTTTTATGATGACCGCAATCATAGCGAACACCATTATTTTTTTGAAGGCGGTATTTTATCCCTGCTTCGAGAATTAAATAAAAATAAAAACGTCATTCATGATCCCATCTACATTCAGGGGGAAAGTGATGGCGTTAATGTCGAAGTCGCCATTCAGTACAACGATTCTTTTCAGGAAAACACTCCCTCCTATGTCAATATCATCAACACCCACGAAGGCGGCACTCACTTAACAGGCTTTAAAATTGCCCTAACCAAAGCCATAAAAGACTATGCTGAGCGCAAAGAAATGATAAAAAACAAAGACGACACCATTACTGGTGACGATGTTCGTGAAGGTCTCACTGCCGCTCTTTCCATTAAAATGGGGAGTAAAGATCTTCAGTTTGAAGGCCAAACCAAAGGCAAGCTTGGTAATTCTGAAGTCCAACCGATTGTCAATAAAATTGTTAGAGAACAACTCGATACTTATTTTGAAGAACATCCCGATACCGCCAAAATCATTATCAGCAAAGCCCTTTTGACTATCCAAATCCGCAAAGCTGCCAAGGCCGCTAAAGATGCCATTATGCGCAAAGGTGCCTTCGATTCTATGGGTCTTCCCGGTAAACTTGCCGATTGTCAAAGTAAAAAACCTGAAGAATGTGAAATTTATATTGTCGAAGGAGATTCAGCTGGTGGTAGCGCCAAACAAGGTCGGGATCGTAAATTCCAAGCCATCCTCCCTCTTTGGGGTAAAGCCTTAAACACCGAAGGGATGAGACTTGATAAAGTCGTTAGCTCCGATAAATTAAAAGACTTTATTGTTGCCCTCGGCATGGGAATTGGCGACACCTTTAATATAGAGAAATTGCGTTATCACCGGATAATTTTAATGTCTGATGCTGATGTTGACGGCGCCCACATTGCCACCCTTTTACTGACTTTTATCTTCCGCCATCTGCCCGGTTTAATTGAACACGGTTATGTTTATATCGCCATGCCACCACTTTATAAAATAAAGCAAGGGAAAACAGTCAAATATGTCTATACCGACGAAGAAAAAGAGGCCTATTTAAAGACTCTCGATACTTCCAAAAACTACGACCAACAGCGCTACAAGGGTCTCGGAGAAATGAATCCTCAGCAGCTCTGGGAAACTACTATGAATCCAGAGACAAGACTTCTCAAAAGAATCTCGATTGCCGACGCCGAAAAAGCCGACGAAACTTTTAGAATTTTAATGGGTGACGAAGTCCCACCGCGCAAAAAGTTTATCGTTACCCATGCCCATTTAGCTAATTTGGATATTTAATTTTATGCCCATAGATAAACAAAAAAACACTATTGTTAATGATACTCCTGCCTTTGTTAATAATATTGGCAAGATTTTGGATATCGATATTGTCCCCGAGATGGAAAAGTCCTATCTCGACTATGCCATGTCAGTTATCGTCGCCCGAGCTCTGCCTGATGTCCGTGATGGCATGAAACCAGTGCATCGCCGCATTATCTATGCTATGAACCAAATGGGTTTGACTCCCGGTGGACACTATTCCAAATCAGCCAAAGTTGTCGGCGAAGTTCTCGGTAAATATCATCCTCACGGCGACATGGCCGTTTATGGCTCCATGGTACGTCTGGCTCAAGATTTCTCCCTAAGATACACCCTTGTTAATGGTCAGGGTAATTTCGGTTCTATTGATGGCGACCCTCCAGCCGCCATGCGTTATACCGAAGTCAAGATGAGTAAAATTTCTCCGGAATTAATCACTGATATTGAAAAAGACACTGTTTCCATGGTCGATAATTTCGACGCTACCCTCAAAGAGCCCGAAGTCCTACCCACCCGAATTCCCAATTTGCTCTTAAATGGTGCCGACGGTATAGCTGTCGGTATGGCCACCAAAATCCCACCCCATAATTTAAAAGAAATCTGTAGTGGACTCGACTTTATTTTAGATCACGCTACCCTTGAAAAACAGGAAAATGAAATTGAAATTAACCCTCTTTTAGAGAAAAATCTTAGTACTCAGGAAATAGTTCTAAAACCTCTCCGTGAGCTTCAAAAATTATCTTTTAATTTTGAAACTACCGCTACCATCGAGGACCTGACCAAGATAATTACCGGCCCCGATTTTCCCACTGCCGGTGAAATTTACGGTAAAACCGGTATTTTAGAAATGTACACTACCGGCCGGGGTAAATTTACTCTCCGGGGTAAAACAAATATCGAAGAAACTAAATCTGGCAAAATCAGAATTATCATTACCGAGATTCCCTATCAGGTCAACAAGTCCGAGATGATTCAAAAGATCGCCCAGTTGGTTACCGACAAAAAAATTATCGGTATTTCTGATCTTCGGGATGAGTCTGACCGTCACGGAATTCGGGTCGTTATTGAAATAAAAAAGAACGGCAAACCCAAAGCCATTTTAAATAAACTATTTAAATATACTGCCCTTCAATCATCGTATTCTGCCAATTTATTGGCCTTGGTTAATGGTATCCCTCAGACTCTTAATCTCCGCCAAATATTACTTTTATTCCTTAGACACCGGGAAAATGTCATCCGTCGTCGCAGTATTTTTGATCTCAAATCAGCTTATATGAGGGCCCATATCCTTGAAGGGCTCAAAAAAGCTCTGGATGTTATTGACGAAATAATCAAAACTATCCGAGGCACAAAACCCGATGAAGATGCCAAGACCAAGCTCATGGATAAATTCGGCTTTACTGATCTTCAAGCCCAAGCCATTTTAGAAATGCAACTCAAAAAGCTTTCCGGGCTCGAGCGTCAAAAACTCGACGAAGAATATAAAGAAGTTGAAGAAACCATCACCAATTTAACCGCCATTATTACCATTCCTGAAAAAATGGTAGCCATGATTAAATCTGAAAACAAAGAAATTACCGAAAAATACGCCGATTCTCGTTTAACTAAAATTTACGCCAAGGGGCTTGAGCAGTTCAGTGATGAAGATTTAATTCCGAATGAAGCAACTTTGGTCACTCTAACTCGTGGCGGTTATATCAAAAGAGTTCCCATGGAAACCTACCGGACCCAACAGCGTGGTGGTGTCGGTGTTATGGGGATGGCCACCAAAAGTGAAGATGAGGTCGATAGCCTTCTTTTCGTTGATACTCACGACGATCTTTTAATTTTTACCAACAAAGGTCGCTGTTTTAAAATAAAAGTTTGGGATATCAATGAAAGTAGTCGTCAATCAAAAGGCCAAGCTGTCATTAATTTAATCAATATCATTCAAGGTGAAATCGTTCAGGCTGTTTTACCCATCAGTAAAAATAATCCGGCAAAATACATCCTTTTAGCCACCAAAAAAGGTACCATCAAAAAAACTGCCATCGAAAAATTCAAAAATATCCGTCAATCTGGACTCACCGCGATCAAGCTCGACCCCAAAGATGAATTAATCTGGGCCAAGCTTACCTCCGGCAATGACCAAATTTTTATGGCCACTCACGCCGGTAAATGCATTCGTTTCAATGAAGTTGACTGCCGCCCCATGGGTCGACATACTCGTGGCGTTCGAGGAATTTCTCTCAAAGAAAATGATTATCTGGTTGGCATTGATGTTCTTCCTCAAAGTGTTCTGGCCATTAAAGAAGAAAAGAAGAGAAAATTTTTCCGCCACCTCTTAGTCATTACTGAAAATGGAGTCGGCAAACGGAGTGACGTTTATCTCTATCCTCTTCAAAAACGGGGCGGTTTTGGTGTAAAAGTTGCCAATCTTACGAGCAAAACTGGCAATTTAGCTGCTACGGTAGTCGTCACGGAAAACGATGAACAGGTTCTCTTTGTTAGCAAAAAAGCGGTGACCATCAAGCTTCCTCTCAAAAATATTCCGACACTGTCTCGCAACACCCGTGGGGTTATTTTAATGAGACTTAAAAATGACGACAAGGTCTCAGCCATGACGGTTTTACAGAAAAATGAGAAAGAAGGGGAGCTACCCCAAAAAATATAGGATATAACTATATAATAATTATAGGATACCTAAATAAAATTTAGCTTTAATAGCAGTCAAAATTCTACCTTGCTAACCAGCTTTGAAAAATTAATAAAGTCTTAAAATAGGCAAAAACACAATTTCAATAGGCTAGGGGAGTAGTCAAAATAAGATTTCCCCGATCTTTCTTAAAAATATCGAAACTATAGGACATACCTGTTACACATCCTTATTTATTACCTGAATGAAATTTATCATGAATTTCCCGAAGCCGGGCATTGGTAACATGGGTATAAATTTGAGTCGTAGCAATATTTTTATGACCAAGCATTTCCTGGACTGACCTGATATCAGCGCCACTCTGTAGCAGGTCCGTGGCCATCGAATGTCTGAGGGTATGTGGCGTGGCATCAACCGGTAATTTGGCCAGGCGTACATAATGCTTGACTATTCTTTCAATCGAGCGGGGACTGAGCCTCATTTTTTCCTCTTCATTAATAATTTCCTTTTTCCCTCCGTAGCGAATAAAGAGGGGCCTATCCTTGTCGCTTCTTGTTTTTAAATACTTATCAACGTAAATTACCGCTCTTTTACTAATATAGACCACTCTCGCCTTACCCCCCTTGCCAATTACCCCAAATTCACGGGTATTTAGGTTAATTTGATCACGATTAAGCCTTGTAAGCTCTGAAACCCGAAGCCCAGTTGAAAACAAAAGCTCCAGAATAGCCCGGTCTCGAATACCAACTTTTGTCGAAAGTAAGGGCTGATTTAACAATCTTTCTATTTGTTCACCGTTTAAAAACTTTAAAGAATGATCTTTATTTTTAGGCACATCAATTTTTTCCGGCTGCATTACCTCATAATCGTTTTTAATCAGCCATTTTAAAAAAGATCTCAGGGCAATTACATAATAGCCCTGAGTTACAATTTTCATTTCACCGTCAATCCCAGCCTGTCTTGATAAATACAATCTAAAGCTTCTAATGGTCTCTTGGTCAATGTCAGACACCTCGGGAGTTTTCTGATTCTGTTTCTCAATGTAGTTCAAGAGAACTTCGAGATAATGTTGATAATTTCTGATTGTCAGTTTAGAGCAGTTCTTTTCTACCTCCAAATGTTCGAGAAATCTTCTGATTCCTGTCGCTAAATCTAAATTCATATCTTATTCTAACATCCAAAAATATAAAACGTACGTTTACGGGCTTCTGGTGAAGCCATATATATAAATAACGGTATTTTAGGTATAATTTATAAATACCCTCTTTAAAACAGGCCAGGGAAGTAGCCAAGAAGGAATTTTAAGCTAAAGACAGATTTTGGGTAGCCAGGAGCGTAAGAGAGGAATTAAAGACTTTATTTTACGGTTCAAAATATGAAATATTTTAATAATTCGCAATTTATAACTGATAATTGAAAATTTATTTTTTGCCTCTCCCCTCCACTTCCCGCTTTTGTATAGTCGTAAAAGATACATTGTGCGACATATTAAAATCAACTACCCCTCTGGTGGGGAGTAACCATCTTTCTCCATTAGTTCTCATGCTTTAGATTTTATAATTTAGATTTTTATTTCTTTTTATTTCTCTCTCCCTATCTCTCTCCTAGAGCCCACTCTTGCCTTGAGAAGTGATATCGTCGATTGCTAAATAGTTTTCCACACAGACTATATCATACTATATCAGTAGTAGGTCCTATAATATCCTATAATTATTGTGAAAATTATAGGATATATCGTGAAAACCCACTTCCCTACTTCTTTACCCGCCGTAGTATTTTACGAAGGCGGGCCCACTCATTTATATTCTATTTAATAGACTTTTTTTATCTTATCCCCATTTAGTTACTAAAATAATCGCCAGGATCACAGCCACACCAATATAGCTATAACTCAAAACCACTCCCCTAAAAAGTCTATCTCTAATTTCTGCCTGTAATAAGCCAGTAATTATATATATAGCCGCAACCAGATAAATTGAGCCTTTAAATATTCCCACTGGCCAAAAAGACAATATACCAGCCAATTCCGTCAGTATTAAGGTGGGAACTAAAATATAAGGCCATTTACCCTTCTCCTTACCATCATCTGGTAGTTCAATTGCCACCGCCCAATACTGATAGGAGAAAATTAATAAGCCCAGGATTATTGTTCCCAGCATATTTCCCCAAAAAGGAAACTTAAAGGAAAATAAAGAATCAAAAACAAAAAAAGATATTAATAGAACCAATATTAGACTGACTGTGTAAGCAGCCCGATAAAGCGGGACAGTTCGATAGCCAATCGCCACCAAAAAAATATTTTCCACCAAAAAGATAATATATAAAATAACTCCAAAAAAAATAGTAATAAGTAATATATTTAGCCAGTTTAAGGGCAATAATACGGAAAATAAGCCAAAGCCCATTGTCCATAAAATCGGCAGCAATACTGGCATAATTCGGGTTTCAAAATTACCTTCAAATATTATCCCTAGGCCAAACCAAAAACAAAAAACCACGATTACCAGCATCAAAATTAAACCATAGTATTTGGATTCTACCGGTAAACCTAGATATAAATAAAAAACCAAAGCTCCAATTAGCGAAGAAATAAAATATTTAATTCTTTTGGACATAATAGTCAAAACCAGCAAAAACATTAATCACCTCATCATTATCCTCCAGTTCTTCAATCATATCGAGTATTTTTTCCAGTTTAGTCTCGTCATTCAGCCTGACCGGATTTAAGCACTGATAAACAAGCCCTATTTTTTTAATCCGGCCCCCCATTGCCTTTATCTTCTCTCCTATTTTTTTACAGTCATTCACTTCAGTTTGCACCAGATTATCTTTTATGTCTTTTACCCCCTCATCGATCAATTTTAGCTCTGACTCTTCATCAAGTTTAGACTCAAGCTCAATCTCCCCCACTCTTTTAAACATAAAAGCGACACTGCCACTTTCACCGAGAGACCCTTCATAATCTCTAAAAATTAATTTAATTTCACCCAGGATTCTATTTTTATTATCTGTTTCTACCTCTATCATAACTGGCACCCCGAAAGGGCCAAAACCTTCAAAAACGCCACTAACTAGGTTATTTTTTCTTTCTTCAAATCTTTGGAGCAGTCTTTCAATATTTTCTTTAGGCATATTAATTGCCCTCGCTTTGTCTATTGCCTCTCGAAGACTAATATTCGACTCAGGATTAGAATTTCCCCCACTTTCTCGAATCGCCGTCATGATATTTTTAGAAGCTCTGGTAAAAGCTTCACTTCTTTTTTTATCCTGAGCTCCCTTCCGATTTTTAATATTTGCCCATTTAGAATGTCCCGACATAGCTATTGTATTTTATCATCGAGCTATAGTTTTGACCTAAATATAAAACCATTTCATTTTCCAGAAGTGTTCCACTACTAATCAAAGAACAAGAGAATTCTTTAGCCAGTATTTCGGCATATTTTTTAATTATCCCTTCACTTCCAATCCGAAACATAATTTCACATTCCTTTTTTGCCTGCTCACTTCTGACCTCCATTACCCTAAATCCCATCCAGTTTAATCTATCAGCTACAAAAGAACCAAGCTTGTTTTCCCCACTGTCATTAATTACTGTCACTTTTAGCTCTTGCCCTAGCAGTTCACTTTCAGCAAAATCTCTCGGCAATAGCTCATCTAGTTTTTCTTTTTCCATCTCCATTGATCTGGTTAATGTGTCGGTTTTATATAGCCAGCTACCTTGCTCAAAAAGATAACGAATCCAGTTTAAAAAACCGAGATGCTTTATCAAATCCCAGCTTCGCCAATCCCCTACCTCATCTAAAACAACAATATTTTCGGGCATAAAACCAAAATTATAATAAAAAGTCTGTTTTATTAATTTAATATTCTTATCAGCTTGATAAATCTTCAGGATTTTATTGCTCGGATACCACCCCATTCCTCCGGGTAGCCAGACTTCCACTTCAGAATCAACACTTAGCAGGTTTATCATGCCCCTTTCGGGTGAAATTGAAAGAAGAGCGATTTGATTTGGGGTAATAATTCCCAGCTTAAAATCATTATTCTGCCATGATTTTTTCAATAAATACCCAAAAATTGCGATAATTATTAAGATTAATATAATTTTTTTCATAATTTTGCGAGTAATTCTTTTAAATCACTCGCCAGCTCTCCCTCAAAGCTTAAATTAGCTCCTGTCTCGGGATGTTTAAACTNNNAGTGGCCACTTCAAATAACTAAAATGAACTCTAATTTGGTGAGTTTTCCCCGTTTTTAAATCGATTTCAATTAAAGAATAAACTTTATTATCCCGGTAATATTTTTTTAAGAGCTTAAAACTGGTTTCCGCCACCTTTCCATCTTCACTCACCGCAAATTTACCAAAGACATATTTTGATCTATTAATGGGGACATTTATCTCTCCATCTTTCGGCAAGTCACCCTCAACCAAGGCGAGATAGGTTTTTTTGATTTCTCTTTTCTTAAACATTTCTAAAATCTTATTTCTCGTTTCTTTGTTCTTAACCACTACCATCAGCCCTGAAGTGCCCTTATCCAGTCGATGAACGACTCCCTGCCTCGGCAAATCATTTTTTCCAAATTTCTGGATCAGCCAGTCCTCAAGTGTTTCCTTATCCTTTCTCCCCTCTTTTGTGGAGACTACCCCACTTTTTTTATTTATAACCAAAATGTCTTTATCCTGATATATTATTTTTGCCTTTTTTTCCATAATATATTACTATTAGCTGGACCATTCCAGCTGCAATTAAATAATCATTAATATTATTATAGATTGAAGTTCCGAAAAGAGGCCAGTAGTCTCTTACGCCCCCCAGCTGCCATCTTTCAATTAAATTTAGTCCGCCCCCAATTATCATTAGTAGCCAGCCCCAAGCTTTTTTGTCTCTCAGCCAAACCGCCCCCAAAATTATCAATAACAACAGCTGAATCCATTTTAAAAATGGAAAATTTAATCCCAAACTAGCTCCTGTATTGATGATCATTAGCTTTCTTTGTCTTTGGCACACTTTACACACAGGGTGGTATCCGGTTTTACGGCGAGGCGATCAGTATCAATCATATTATGACATTTTTCACATATCCCATATTTTCCAATTTTTAGATTAGTTAAAGCCTTTCTGACCTGAACAATTTGCTTTTTAATAAAACTAATTTTAACTTCAGTCTCAAAACGTCCAATTTGCTCATCAACATCTTCCTCAAGTGAATTATTGCCAGTTCTCTGCTGATCAAAAAAAGGATCACTTTCTTTTAAAGATTTTTCTTTCTTTTTTAAATCAATGAGTTTGTGATGCAAGAAAGCCTCAATCCCCCTCGTTAGTCTACTTGGAAAACTTATCATCACCTAGAATAAACAATCCCATCCCAAAAAGCAAGCAAAAAGCAAGTAACCACCAAATCTTGGTAATAAAAGTAAATATTAACCAAAAACAAAAGAAAAACCAAAAAAAGAGAAAGCCTTTTTTTCCGCTTTTATACCAAATCAAAGAACGATATTTCTTCTTTAACAATAAACTTAATCCATAGGCTCCACTCAAAGCCAGCAACAATTTCCAGTCTCGGGTAATTACCCCAAACATGGTCAGTAAAAACCAAAAACTTAACAAAGAATTCTCTAAAAAAGCCCAAGCTTTCCAGTCTTTATCTTTTGAGATCAAAAGCGCAAAGCTCAGCCAGAGAGTACTCCCACCCCAAATATTAAATTCATAAATTTTCCAAAATTCGAGCCAAGTAATCCCCCTCCCGGCCCAGTCTCCCCAGTGTTCAAAACCATAAGTCAGCCTCCCTCCCACTAAAAAAAACAACAAAGCCACCCAGGAAAAAGCCACAATATCTTCTTCCCGATAATTATCGCGTAAAGTCCGCCAGCTCAAGTAAAGATAGCCAACTATTGCTACAATCCCTAAAATTAAATTAATCATCTGAGTGCCGAGGGTGGGAATCGAACCCACACGATGTTACCATCACACGATTTTGAGTCGTGCGCGTCTACCAGTTCCGCCACGTCGGCCTGCTAAATTATTCATATTATCTCATGAAATCTACCCCTTTTTCTCGACATTAAAGAAGCTGACTTGCTTCCCATTAAAGTACAAATCAAACTGTCCTGTTGGTCCATTCCGGTGTTTTTCAATACTGCAAGTAACGACTTCCTTTATTTCATCATCTTCCCTTGATAAAAACATAACCACGTCCGAATCCTGTTCAATACTTCCCGACTCTCTCAAATCAGATAGTCTCGGTTTACCTCCCCTGGTTTCCATTTGTCGATTTAGTTGAGCCGCCGCTAAAATCGGGATTTTTAACTCTCTGGCCAAATTCTTTAAACCCTGAGATATTTCCGATACTTCCTGGACCCTATTTTCTCTCGATTGTCCTCGCATTAATTGCAAGTAATCAACAATAATAAATTTTATCCCCTTATCAGATTGCAATCGTCTCGCCTTGGTTCTAAGTTCAGTCACCGAAAGGCCAGGGGTGTCATCAATATAAAGTGGCGCCTCAGCCAAAATTCCCATAGCTTCAGATAAGGATGTAAAATCATCATCTGAAAGTTGTCCCGTTTTTAATTTCCAGGCATCAATTAGACCCTGTCTTACCAGTAAGCGGTCTACCAGCTCTTCTTTACTCATTTCTAGGGAAAAAATACAGGTCGGTAGTTTTTCTTCAACCGCTACATGCCGAGCAATATTCAAACAAAAAGCAGTTTTTCCCAGACCTGGCCTAGCCGCTAAAATCAGTAAATTACTATCCTGCATTCCGGCCAGCATTGAATCAAGTTGTCGAAATCCGGTTGAGAGACCCCTTAGACCACTTCCCCGCTTCTGAAGCTCGTCCAGGCGGTCAAAGCTAGCCGTCAGCACTTCTTTGAGCGATGAAGGCACAGACTTCATATGCCGCTGAGATAGTGCATAGACTTCCTGCTCAGCCATATCGAGTAACTGCTCGACTGGCATTGATTCATCAAAAGCTTTCTGGGAAATTCTCCCCGCCACTGAGATTAGTTCTCTTTTAGCCGAGAGTCCCTTAATCATTCGGCCATAGCTTTCAACATTAGCCGAAGTAGGCACTTCATTCGCCAGCTTTGATAATAAAGCCTTACCACCAATGTTTTTTAATAGTTTTTCTTCTTTTAACTTTCCCGCCACTGTCACAATATCAATCGGATTTCTCTCTTCATAAAGATCCATCATGGTCTTATAAATCAGAGCATAATTATGATTATAAAAATGCTCTGGTCTTAAAAACTCAGAAACGGATAAAATTGCATCATTGTCAATTAAAATCGAACCTAATACACAAATTTCTGCTTCCTCAAAAGAGGGTGGTATTTTTACTAGTTCGTCTTTAATAAGACCACCTCCATGGCTTCGGGTAAATTTTCTTTCTCTACCCTGAGGCTATCAACACTTTCTAAGTTTTCACTGTCAAAAATATCTAAAAACTCCTTGAGTTCTTCTTTATTATTTTCGTATTCGATTGGAATCACATAATTAGCCGCCGATTTTTTGGCAATTTGCGCACTCCCTGCCTGGACACTAATCATAAGTACGTCTGCCTCTTCCAGTTTTTCTTTTTTCTTTTCGCTAATTTCTCCTTCTTCTTTACCCATTAGTACCACCTTAATTCCATCAATGGTCAAAACATACATTGAATTGATACCATTAATTTCTATCCCTCCGATTTCATATTCTCCCGGTCCAGCAATTACCACTCGCCCCCCCTCTTCACCTAATTTTATGATATTTCGCTGTTTATCAGTATAGATTACAATTCTCGCTTCACAATTTTTTGATCGTAAATCGTCTTTATCAGGATTTACCCAAACATTTTCCTTTTTACCCTTTAAATAGATCTTGCCTTGATTAAAATATTTTATTTCCATAGCCTTATGATAACATTAAATCATTCTATGATTAAGGAATTATCTTTAGCGATTGTCCTCGGCCTCCTAATTGGTTTTGGTTTAACCGGAACTTATTTTTACGTTAAACAAAACAAAAACCAGCAGAAAAACACCCCTAATATCGTCATTCCCACTACTGCTCCCGAAAATAATAATTCCCCTTCCTCAAACCCCTTTCCTACTTCTGAGTATTCTTCACTTCCCCAGCTAAAAGTAAATTATCCTCAAAACAACGACATTATTTCCATCAGCAAAGTCACCATAAAAGGTCAATCAAGTCCAAATAGTCTCATAATTATCACTACTCCTCTCAAAAACTATCATTTGACAACTGATATTCAGGGTCTTTTTTCCCAAGAAATTAGTTTAGAAGCGGGCTACAACGACATTAATTTAACCACCATTGACGAGAATGATCAAGAAAACCACCTCGAATTATTTCTTACCTATTCCACCACCAAATTAGAATGACAAAGAAAATATTTTTTATATTATTTCTAGTTTCCGGCTTCTCGTTTTTTGTTTCTTCTGTCAGCGCCCAAAGTCCAACACCCGAAAGCGATATTCAAAAATTACGTGAAGTAATTCAACAAAAAGTTCAACAAAAACTTCAGGAAATTGGTGGCGAAGAAAAAATCAATCCCAAAAAGGCCTATCTTGGCACCATTACTAAATTAGAAAAAAATAATCTTAGTCTAGATTCCAGCGGTCAAAAATATGAATTTGTAATTAGTGAAGATGCCACCTTTGTCAATCTAAAACAAATGAAAATTAAAATAACTGACCTCAAAGAAGGTCAAAATGTTCTAGTTTTAACTTTAGCCAAAGATAAAATTGTCTATGCCAAAAAAATACTCATCGTCGATCCCACTAAACTAAAAAATAAAAAAAATATTGCTATTGGTAAAATTGCCGATATTTCCACTACCACTTCCGTCTTTGTTCTTATTCCCATCAACAATAACAGCCGTGAGCTACAAATGAAACAAGACAGTAAAACTGAAATAGTCACCAAAGACAATAAAAGCCTGAAATTTACCGACATCAAGAAAGGTCAAAAAATAGTGTGTATATATACAAACAATGATAATTCTACCTACCCCGCCCTCAAGATTATCACTCTCAATTAATTGACTTTACTCATAAAGTTGCTACAATACTCCCAATGATACAAGCAAACGTGATCTCCAAACATCACCATACCACCAATTAATTTGGCGGTAATTGCTGTATCAATTAACCAAAACCGCCAATAGAAGGCGGTTTTTATTTTGGTGGCAGTAGCTCAGTTGGTTAGAGCGCGTCCCTGTGGAGGATGAGGTCGAGGGTCCGAGTCCCTTCTGCTACCCAAAGGTATTCCAAAGCTTTTAAGCATAGGATACCCCAAAAATATGTTTATAAAATTTATTTTTATACATCATGCACATACCGTGGTCACCAACCGGCGGGGTGTTGTCTTGACCATAATGTCATTGCGAGCTTAAGCGAAGCAATCTATTTTATCTATAAATCCCCGTAAATCGGGGATTTTTTTATTATCTCTATTTATAATTTTTTATTTAAAACATGACCAAAATTTTAGAACTGACTCAAAAATTGATCTCCATCCCCTCCTGGGTCAATGAGCAAACTAACGAGGTAAAAATTGGAGAATTTATTTTTGAATATTTAAAAAATAATTCAAAACTTTCGATTGAAAAAGAAATAGTAGCTGATGGTCGTTTTAACATCCTGGTAGGTTTTAACCAAAATGTTAAAACCCTAATTATAGGCCACATTGATACAGTTGGCGTCGACAATAATTGGGAAACTGATCCAGTCAATCCGATTATTGTGGACGGTAAGTTATTTGGCCGTGGTACTACTGACATGAAAAGTGGTCTCGCTGCCATGGTGCTCATTGCTACCGACAAAAATTTACCAAAAAATATTGGCTTTCTTTTCTATATCGACGAAGAATATGATTTCGCCGGCATTAAAAAATTCATAGCCGACTATGCTTCTAAAATCAAACCAAGGTCCATTATTTCTCTCGATGGTTCTGAATTAGAAATTGCCAATGGTTGTCGTGGTTTAATTGAAATTTCAGCCACAGTTAAGGGTATTAGTTGTCACGCGGCTACTCCCAAAAATGGCATTAATGCCATCGAGGTGACTACTAAATCAATCGAAAAATTGAAAGAATTTCTTTCTCAATCTGTCGATCCTGAACTTGGCACTACTTCTGTCAATTTAGCCTTCATCGAAGGTTGTGGCAGCTCTTCTAATGTCGTTCCTGACAACTGCCAATTTACCCTCGACATTCGGCCATCCTCTTCAAAAATTAGTGCCCAATTAATTATTAATCAGTTAAAAAAATATATTACCGAATTGAGAGGAGAATTATCCAGTTATAAGGTAAAATTTGACTTTGGATCTTGGCTAACCCCAAAATCAAAGTTAACCAAACTCGGTTTGGATTTTAAAAACATTAGCACTTCAGGTTATATAGATATCCAAATGCTTTGGCAAATATTTAATCAGCCAAAATGCTTAACAATTGGGGCTGGTACACAACAAACAGCACACTCTTCCAATGAGTATGTGGAGATAAAAAAATTGGAAAAATTACCAAATATTCTCCTCGACATCATTCAAAAAATTTAATTATTCTTACAATGTTAAAATAAACTTATGAATAACAATGCACCTCAAACATTAAAAGGTTTTCGGGATTTTTTGCCCGAGACCATGGCCGTTCGCAATTATGTCAAAAATCTCTTCATCGAAACTTTTGAAACTTTCGGCTTCGAGCCTCTGGAAACCCCTTCTCTTGAATACGCTTCTACCCTTATGGGTAAATATGGTGACGAGGGTGAAAAATTAGTTTACATGTTCAACGACAAAGGCGGCCGCCGCGTTGGTCTTCGTTACGATTTAACCGTACCTACGGCAAAAGTTTTGGCCATGTATCCGGAAATTCCCCTCCCCTTCAAACGCTACCAACTTCAAAATGTCTGGCGCGCTGACAATACTCAAAAAGGCCGTTATCGGGAAATTCTTCAGTGCGACATCGACACTTTTGGCACCAAATCCCCCATTGCCGATGCCGAAATCGTCGCCGTCATCTACACGGCTCTTAAAAAATTAGATTTTAAAAAGTTTTCTATCCGCCTAAATAGCCGCACTGTTTTAAAAAATATTTTATCTCAAAGCGGCATTTCTGAAAATCAAATTTCGGCTCTTCAAAGTCTCGATAAATTCCAGAAAATCGGCGAAGATGGAGTAAGAAAAGAACTCAACAAAAAAGGCTTTTCTCAGCTTCAAATTGATTCTCTGTTTAAATATATCAAAGTAGCCAAACCTGACGAAAATTTAGCCGCTGTTTTTACCGCCATTAAATCTTTTAATCTCCCCGACTGGTCTTACACCTTTGACCCCACCATGGTTCGCGGTCTTGATTACTACACCGGCACAATTTTTGAAACCTACGTCGAAGAACCAAAAATTGGTTCCATCACCGGTGGTGGCCGTTACGATACTTTAATAAAAACTCTGGGCGGGCCCGATATTCCTGCTGTCGGTACCACTCTCGGTCTTGATCGTATTGTTGATTGCATTATCGAATTAATCCTACTGCCAAATTTACCCAAAACTAAGACAAAAATTATGGTTGCTAATTTTGGCGAAAAAACTCTAAATAAATCTTTAGAGCTCACTTCCCTTCTCCGTCAAAACAATATCCCGACTGTTTTTTATCCGGATGAGGAAAGAATTGGTAAGCAGTTTAAATACGCCAGCCTTAAAAATATTCCCTTCGTTGCTCTTATCGGTGAAAATGAACTCATTAACAACACCGTCTCTATCAAGAACATGTCTACCGGTGAGCAAAAAACTATTTCCCAAAACGAAATCATTAATTTTGTGTTAAAATAAACCCTATGAAACAAGGAATTCATCCTATCTATCACTCAGACTGCCAAGTCACTTGTGCCTGCGGCAATAAATTTACTACCGGTTCTACTCTCGAAAAAATTGAGGTTGAAGTTTGCAGTAAATGTCATCCCTTCTTCACTGGTCAACATAAATTTGTCGACATTAAGGGAAGAATTGATAAATTCAAAGAAAAACAAGCCCAAGGTGTTGCCTACAAAGCCAAAAAAAGTCTAATTAGATTTTAGA
>DHGB01000046.1 GCA_002402535.1 Candidatus Shapirobacteria bacterium UBA4809 | reverse complement strand
TCGTGGTCTATTTTGGAGTCAAGGCTCTAAAGCTTGACCGCCTCGACAAAAAGAAGTCGTAGCACTTAAAATTATATAAGTGTTACAATTTAAACCTAATGAATTGCAACTGTCACAGTACCGCTAAATGTAAAATGCTTGGTGGCCTTGAACAAAAAATTATGGAAGTACTTTGGTCGAGCTCTACTCCCCTAAAGCCATCCGAAGTTTTAGCAAAGATCAACAACGGTCACGCCTACACCACCATCATGACTGTTTTAAAAAGAATGGCTGACAAAAAACTTATCAAAAGGGAATTAATAGGCAATACTTATCAATATGAAGCTCTTCAAGACAAATCCACCTTTGCTGCCGAGGCCCTAGAGGATCTTTTTGCTCGGCTCTTCGAATCTTACGGTGACTCGCTTCTCCTCGCCTTCAAAAAATTCGCCAAAAAACACCAGCTTAAATAACTTCTTGACACAATCCCTATATACTACTACACTTGTAGTAATTAATTATTAATCTTAGAATGGATAAAGACAAAAAATGTCACTGCACCCCCGATTGTAACTGTGGTTGTCAAGACGGTTCCGGCTGTACTTGTGCTTAAAAAATGCCCCCGATGTTTCTCGGGGGCTTTTCTTGTAAAATAACCCTATGCTTTATTTTCTTTTCTTTTTTCTCTTTCTCATTTCTAGTTTCTCGTTTCTAGTTTTTCCAGCTTATGCTCAGTGTCCTGTCTGTATTGTCACCGTTGGCGGTGGTATGCTCATTGCCAAAAAGCTTGGCATTGATGATTTTCTAATTTCAATTTGGATTTCCGCCTTAAATACAGCCATTGCTTTTTGGCTGGCTCCAAAAATGAAAATAAAGCTTTTAAAAAACGAATCTGTTTTTGCTCTTCTATTGCTTGCTCTCACTCTTCTCTATTTTCAATTAACCGACCAAATCGGCGCCGCCACCAATCGTCTTTTGGGTCTCGATAAAATTGTTTTTGGCCAGATTATTGGTTTAATTGCCATGACTCTTGGTAGCCACTTATACTTATTTTTAAAAAAACGCAATGGTGGCAAAACGATATTTCCCTATGCTAGGGTTGTTTTTCCTGTTTCTTTGGTTCTTTTATCTACCCTAATCTTCAAACTAATTTTTAAATTATAAGCTTTTGTTAAAATACACCCATGACAAACAATCTTGATCTCCAAAACTTCATGGACAAAATCAAAAAAGCCGAAGCCGGAAACAAACTTGATCTTTCTTCCGATGAAGACTTATCTATCGCTATTATGAATTTAATCAGTATCGAAGAGCATCTTTTTTTTACAGCCAGTAAAACTGGCAAAACCAAATATTTTGATCTTTTAAACGAAACCCGTGAAATGCGCAAAGAATTATTAAAACTTATCGTCAAAAATCCGGAAGGGGAGATCTGGTGTACCAGCAAACACCTTCTAGCCGCCTCCATGCGTCTTTTTGAAGTCGGTACCAAGGCTCAGACCAAGGGTGACAAAAAAAGCGCTCTTAGCTTCTTTGAAAAATCCTATCATCTTTACAACTTATTCTGGGGTATAAATTTAGGTCTAGTAAAAAATGTAGGGGCTCAATTCATTGAGCCCAAAAAAAGCAAAGATTCTCCTCTCTCTTACCAAAAATCAGATTTTCTTGGTAAGGTCAGTGGTATCATCGGCAAAATCCTTGACTGTTGCCGTGAATAACTTACTCGTCTCCCAGTAGCTTCTTCAACTCTTTTATATCCATTACCACAATTTGTCTTCTGTCATTATCAATCACGCCATTCTTTTCCAATTTTAGCATTTGTAGAGTTACCGTTTCTCTGGTCAGTCCGGTTAAGGTCGCAATTTGTTTGTGAGTTATTTTAATTTTTATGCTCACCTGTTTACCCTTAGCTACGCCATATTCTCTGGCCATCGAATAAATTAATCCGGCTACTTTTAAATAAGCATTTCCGGAAATAAGCTGCGACACAAAAGTAGTCAAATCCAAAAATTTTTCCATAATCAGCTTGTTTAATTCGTCTTCCAGTTTCGGATTTTCTCTCAGAAATTTTTCAAACTCTTCGGCTGGTGCCATCCAGGCCTCAACCGGGCTCATTGTTTCGATAAAATGACGGCTTTTAAGCCCTGTTTTAGCGCTAATTAGTGATAAAAAAAACCATGGATTAAAAATTTGGATTCCACTTTCTTTTTCTCCGGCTCTGACGTCATAAACCCGCAGATACCCGTTTTTAACAAAATAAACGCCTTTAAAACTTTCATTGCTCTCTGTTACTATCTGTCCCTTTTTGTATTTTTTTAGGGGATATTTAGAAAAAAATTCCATTAGTTTTTTCTTTGTTTCTTCTTTCATATTTTTATAGGTAGTACTACTTAACTAGTACTACGTCTGTAACAATTCTATCACAATTTTTCCAGTTCGTTTTGCCACTTTTCGATGGTCTCAAAACTTTTTTGCCAAAATTTTTCATCATTTATCTCCACCCCGGCTCTTTTCAAAACTTTTTGTGGATCCTCGCTCCCTCCACTTTCCAAAATCTCTTCAATAATTTTTAGCCATTTTTTCGGTTCTTTTTTATAGTTGCTGAAGAGGGCGTAGGATACCAGTTCGCCAAAATTATAGGCATAGCAGTAAAAAGGGCTTTCAAAAATATGGGAAATATAGCTCCATTCATATTTAAACAGGGGATCAATCTGGACACTGCTGCCAAACTGTTCTTTTAAAGTCTCCAGATATATTTTTGATAAATCTTCCGCCCTAACCCCTTTTTCTATTTCTTCGTGGGCTTTAATTTCAAACTTAATAAAATAATTTTGTCGGCAAATGGTGGCATAAGCATCAGCCATTTTATCTGAGAGCCAAGCTTTTTTGATCTCTTTGTCTTGTTCTGAATCCATCATTTTTTCAAATAAAATTAGTTCACAGAGGGTTGAGGCTGTTTCCGCTAGGGGTAAATTTGCTTGTTGGCTTGAGGGAAAGTGATTCCTGGCATAAAGTGAATGAATTCCATGTCCCAGTTCGTGGGCTAGGGTACTAACATCACGGGATTTACCAGTAAAATTAAGAAGCACATAGGGCGTAATCTCTGGGGCTACGGTCGCGCAAAAAGCTCCGCCTCTTTTATTTTTCCCCGGCATGACATCAATATGTTTTTCCTCAATAATTTTTTTGGCCTTGCTTTCAAATCCTGGTGAAAACTCCCTCATGGCTTTGAGTACCGTTTCTTTTGCTTCTTCAAAATCCATTTTTTTATCTTTACTTTGCAGTGGCGCATAAATATCAAAGCGCTGCAGTTTTTTAAGTCCCAGCTTCTTTGCTTTCCACCTAAAATATCTTTGAAAAATACCGATGTTTTTACTACAGACCTTTAGCAGACTTTGAACCGCCTTGTCGGGAACGTGATTAGCCCAATTTCTAACAGAAATAGGGGAAATGTGCCCTCGCAGTCTAGCTTCGTAACCCCAGTCTTTGACAATTCCCTGATAAATCGCAAAAAATTTATCTAAATTCTTTTTTTGTTTTTCAAGAAGGGCCGTATATGCCGCTTTTCTAATTTCTGCCTTGGGACTATAAACATAAGACAACAATTCTGCTTGACTACTAATCTTTTTATCTAATTTACTAGTTACTAGTCTATATTCAAATTCAGTTTCGATCATTTCCCTCAGCTCTCCCAGCACTCCCACTCCATTGACGTCCTTATGATCTATTATTTGTTCTTCCCTTTCACTCAGGCTAAATTTAGCCCCTTCCCGACTTCTTTTTAGACCATATTCGAGATCGGGGATAACCGAAAAAAGTCTTTTGGCATTTTTATCATCTAGTCTCGGCTCTCTTTTTCCCTGAATCCACAAACCCAGTTTTGTCGCTATATCACTGATTTTTAAGCCAAGGTTGTCTACTCGGCTTTTCATCAGCTTTGCTTCTTGGTTTTTTTGATTGACCGCCTCCATCAGTTCCGGTAAATAGGCTAGCCTAGCTATTTTTACTCTCAGCTCCTCATTAAAACGCAGCATCTCCCCAAACTCCTTTTGGCTCATTTCTGGTCTTACCTTTTC